>DATJPX010000034.1:0-21500 GCA_035506155.1 Anaerolineales bacterium | reverse complement strand
CAAGACTTCGTGTTCTTTTCGTTACAAAAAAGGAGCCAGACCTATGGATGCAATCGTAACCGCGGGTGGAATTCCCCTACCTGAAGAACCCCTCTATCCTGCAACGCGCGGCGAATCCAAAGCACTCGTGGACATCGCCGGCAAGCCCATGATCCAGTGGATCTTGGATGCCCTGACCGCCTCCAAAACGGTCAACAACGTCGTCATCGTTGGCCTGACCGATAAGAGCGGCCTAAAGTGCGGCAAGAAGATGTACTTCGTCTCCAACCAAGGCAAGATGGTGGAGAACCTGCAGGCCGGCGCCCGCAAGGTCAAGGAAATCAGTCCGAAGGCCAGCCACGCCTTGATGGTCTCCTCGGATATTCCCGGCATCACCGGTGAAATGATCGACTGGGTCGTCAACACGGATATGGAGACCGACCTGGACGTCTATTACCATCTGATCGAACGCGACGTCATGGAGAAACGCTACCCGGGCTGCAAGCGCACCTGGACTCACCTGAAGGATATGGAAGTCTGCGGCGGCGACATGAACGTCGGCCGGATCAGCCTGATGCTCAGCGAAGAGACCGGGATCTGGGATAAGATCACCGACGCTCGCAAGAGTCCTCTCAAGCAGGCGGCCATGATCGGGTTCGGGACCGCGTTCAAGCTTTTGACCCGTCAGCTGACGCTCGCCGAAGCCGAAGAAAACATCATGAAACGGCTGGACATCACCGGGAAAGCCATCGTCTGCCCGTATGCCGAGGTGGGGATGGATGTGGACAAACTCTTCCAGCTCGAGATCATGCGCGAAGACCTGAAGAAGCGCCTGAAAAAATCGGCCGTCTCGTCTTCCCAGAAGGGAAAAGCAGCCGCTGCAGCGAAAGGCAAGAAACCTCCCGTAGCCGCCAAGGGTAAGCCCGCCGCGAAGAAAGCCGCGAAGGCCCCGGTTAAAAAGGCACCGGCCAAGGTCGCTCCAAAGGGGAAGGCCGCTCCCAAAAAGACAACCAAGAAGTGAGCTTGAGTCGTCTCCTCGAACTGGACGCTCGTCTTTCCGCTCAAATGCGGGTGGCCGAGCGTCCGGGGTTATTTCGGACGGTTTGCGCTTTCCTGGCCCATTCGGGCGATTCGTGGTTCTGGGGCGCCGGTCTGGTATTGCTGTGGTGGCTGGGGAACCGGTTCTGGCGTCCGTGGGCGCTGACGGTCCTGCTCGCCATCCTCGGGCTGGCGGTCCTGGTCCTGGCCATCAAATTCCTCATCCGCCGCCGCCGGCCGGAAGGCGAGTGGGGAGCCATGTACCGGGCGACCGACCCGCATTCGTTCCCCTCCGGGCACGCCGCCCGGGCAATCCTGATCGCCGTGCTGGCTGTCGGGCTGGGACCGGCTTGGTTGGCAATCGTTCTGTGCATATGGGCGCCGCTGGTGGCCCTGGCGCGCGTCGCCATGGGGGTCCATTTCCTGTCGGACGTGGTGGCCGGGGCAGTGTTGGGAGGGTTGGCTGGGGTGATCGTCCTGCAAATCCGATAACCGAAACCCAAAAAGATGTGAAAAGCAGCTATACGGATTTGTAATTCGTCAATTTGGGGGCTTGCAAACCCTGCTCGACATGCTAGAATAATATAAGAGGTGAGGGCAATTGCCCGTTTAGATAGAAAGGACGGACGTTGTGAAAAAGTTTTCATGGACGCTCTTGTTTGCCTGCCTGGCCACCCTGGTCCTGTTGATGGCCTACCCGCTGTCGGTTCGCAGCGCGGCTGACGTCGCGACTGCCACCCACACGCGTTGGCCGACCATCACTTTCAGCCCAACCGCCACCCGCTGGCCGTCCATGACTCCCAGCCTCACCCCAAGCCGTTGGCCAAGCCTGACTTCCAGCCTGACGAGCACGCTCTGGCCGACCCACGCGACTGCCACCCGCTGGCCAACGATCACACCCAGCCGGACCGCCACCCGCTGGCCGACCGCCGTGACCCTGCCGACCGGGACGCACTGGCCGACTGCTGTAACCCAACCGACCGGCACCCACTGGCCAACCGCGACCTTTACCAAGACCAGCACCCGCTGGCCATCTGCAACCGTCGTCCCGACCAATACCCGCTGGCCAACCGCAGCGCGATCGGTGACCAAGACCCCCACCCTTAATCCGAGCCGTCCATCCTCGACTTTCACGCCAACGAAGACCCGCACTTCGACTGTGACCATCAAACCCAGCAGCACGCGCTGGCCAACGGTCGCAACCAGCACCCGCTGGCCAACCGTTCCCACCAGTACTCGCTGGCCGACCCTGGCAACCAGTACGCGCTGGCCGACAGCGGCCACCAGCACCCGTTGGCCAACTGTTGCTGCATCCCTTACTGCCACCCGCTGGCCGTCCGCTACCCGGACTCCCACCGCCACCCCGACATCCACTCAGGCGTCCTGGTTGTTATACATCAACAACATTTACGGATTCCAGTTCAACTTCCCATCGGACGCCAATATCACTGCCCAGCAGGATAATTTCGTCCAAATTTATATGTCCATCACGCCCGGGACCAACCTGGTCGAAAAATACCTGGAGGTCTACGCCACTCAGAATGACAGCACCTGCGGCAGTCACTATGGAGGCACCAGCGCCGGGACCGTGGTCATCAACGGCCATTCCTTCAACCTGCAGACCGGGATGGACGCGGGAGCTGGCCAGATCCGTGAATGGAGCGCCTATTCGACCATCCAGGATAATCTGTGTGTCAGCTTCAATTTCATCCTGCATTCCGGGAATATCGGCGCTTATCCGGCCGGGACACCCACATTCAACAAGAGCGCAGAATCAGCCATTTTCACTCAAATCCTGAACACGTTTGTCTGGCTGCCGCGCACCCAAACCCCCATCCCGAGCGATACGCCCACGTTGACCCCGACTGCAACTCCCCTCACCGGCCTGAGTATGGGGCCTTTCGGCGTCGTGAAGATTTTATCGAACGATGTGCTCAATATCCGTTCGGGAGCGGGCGCCAGTTACTCCTTGATCGGCTCATTTCCATATTACGCATCCAATGTGATGCGCTCTGGACCGGTCCAGGCTGTCAGTGGAGTGAACTGGTATCAAATCCAGTTGCCCGCAGGAGGAACGGGCTGGGCGAGTTCATTGTATTTGACCGAGAGCATCCCATCGAGCATCTTTTGCGGCGATGCGCGCGTCCAGCCCCTTTTCAGTCAACTCCAGGCAGCCATCAACACCTCCAACGGAACGCTATTTGCTTCACTGATCAGCCCGCCACGCGGGGTGGACATCCGTTACTGGCATTCCGGAAACACCATCAATTACACCGCCGCTCAAGCGGCGTTTGTTTTCTCGAGTTCGACGGCTCAAAACTGGGGCAGCGGGCCGAGTGCAGCAGATACCGTCGGAACGTTCTCGGCGGTCGTCCAGCCGGCGCTCCAGGAAGTGCTCAATGCCCCCTACGAATCCTACTGCGACAACCCGAAAACCGCCTCGTCGCTCGGCATCCCCTGGCCATACGAATACACCAATTTCAATTATTATTCGCTCTTAAAACCCGGTACTCCCGGCGTGGATGTCGATTACAAGCAATGGATGGTCGGCATCGATTATGTCGACGGCCGTCCGTATATCGCGACATTGATCCGGGTAATCTGGGAACCATAAATGAAAACGGGCAGACATCCCATCTACCCGCAGTCGTTCGAAAGACAAGCGCCCGTAAAAGGGCGCTTTTTATTTGGCAGATTTCATGGCCGACTTGAAATTCACCAGCGCCTCCACGGCGGTCGGGTCCATACCGTAGGCCATTGCCAGGTAATAGGCACTGTAGTCCCCGTAGTGCAGCGCCGTCCAGATATGGGCCAGAGGCGATTCTCCCTTTGCCTCGTAGGTGTCCGTATTCAATCCTTCGAGCATGAATCCCTGGCGGGTCAGGTCGAGGCGCAGGTGATTGCGGGGATGGTCGTAAGCCGAGTGCAGGAAAATCGTCGTCGTCCGGGCGAGGAGCTCCGTCGGATTGACCAGCCCGGCCAGGGCATTGTGGTCGGCTTCAGGCAGGACTTCGAAGCCGGCGCCCGCCTTGGCAATCTCATTGATCTGGCCCTTCCAGCGCCGCGCCACCGGAGCCAGGATGCCCGACCCATAGACGTTGACCCAGCGTCCCATCAACTGGCCAGCCATCCGCTTGGCCGGATTTTTTACCACGGCGACGCCAGCACGCAAGTTTTCCTGTTGGTTTTTCATCGCCTCGACCGCCTGCACGACCTCCCTGCTTATTTTTTCGGGAGGGTCGATCAACCCCAGGCGGGAAAAGGCCGCCAGGAGCAGGCCAAAGGAAAACCCGACCGCGGCGCGCGGCTGCCCATCGTGGCGGAACTTCCACACCGGGGCTTTTATGGCCGCGGCGCGCCTCTCCAACTCCCCGCCTGTGCAAACAGCCAGGAGAGTACACCCGGCCTGGCGGGCGGCTTCGAATGCATCGAGCGTTTCCTCCGTATCGCCAGAATGCGACGAGGCGATCATCAACGTCTCCGGGCCATGCGCCCAGGCAGGCAGGCCATAGTCGCGCGAGACAAAAACCGGCACGCGGCAGGTGGGAGCAAAATACGCAGTCGCCAGGTCTGCCCCAATAGCCGAGCCGCCCATCCCGCCGATGACGACTTGTCGAAGGGTCGGATCAGAAAGACCCTCGAGCGGCATCGTTTGGCCCAACCCCCAGGCGGACTGGAGCTGGTCGGGGAGGTTCTCGATCTCGCCGAGCATATTCTGGCGATCGAGTTGTCCGAAGGATTCCAGGTCATCTAAATTCATGAGGGCAATTATATCCATCCACGGCAGAATTATCCCTTCCCCCAGATCTCTTGAAAAAGGTTATTCGTTCAGCAGGCGGACGGCCAGCCGGTAGATTTCCCGCCGGTCCCAGCCCGATTCTTTTGCAACCCGCCCGGCCAGGGCGGAGGTCCCCTCCTCAAGTTTCAAGCCGATCTTCAAGGCGATCAGCACCTTCTCTTCCGTCCAGACACTCTTCGCGGCGGCCTTCTGCCCCCCGACCACCAGGGTGAACTCGCCGCGCGGCTCGTTGACCTTGAAATAGTCGAGCGCGGCCGCGATGGTCCCACGCCAGATCTCCTCGTGCAGTTTGGTCAGCTCACGCGCCGCCGCGATCGGACGGTCTCCCAGGATTGCCAGCATGTCTTCGAGGGTCTCGAGCACCCGGTGGGGCGCCTCCAGGAAAATCAGCGTGTACGGCAGGTCGACCAGCTGTCCGAGCTGTTCACGGCGCCCGACCGATTTGTGCGGCAGGTAACCCAGGTACAAAAATGCGTCGGTCGGCAACCCCGAGGCCGCCAGGGCCGCCACGGGTGCGCTCGGCCCCGGGATCGGGCAAACATTGTGCCCCGCCGCCAACGCGGCCCCCACCAGTTCGTAGCCGGGGTCGTTGATGGCCGGCGTGCCGGCATCCGACACCAGGGCTACATCGCCGTTCCTAAGTTCCGTGAGGATGGAGTCGAGCTTGGTCAGTTTATTGTGTTCGTAATAGCTGGTCAGCGGGGTATGCAGGTCGAAATGGCTCAACAGCTTCCTCGTCACGCGCGTATCCTCAGCGGCGATGAAGCGGACCTCTTTTAGAATTCGCAGGGCACGCGGGCTCATGTCTTCGAGGTTGCCAATGGGGGTTGCGACGAGATAGAGTGTGCCCATAAATCTATTATATACCTGTCAGGACGATCCGTCTTTTCCCTAAGGAAGCAGCCCTGAAAGCCACAAGGACAGGCAGGAGTATTTAGGGTTATACTTTCCCGATCAACGGACCGGGAAAGGGAAAAATGAAATTCCTCAGACTGCTTCCGATTTTCATTGCACCGCTGATCTTGATGGGCGGCGGCTGGGCCCTCGGCCAGATGCACCAATCCGGCGAGGACATCGCCGGGATCTTCCTGTTCATTACCGGACTGGGAGGGCTGGTCCTCGCATTCGTGCTCCGCCGGCTCTACCGGAAACAGTCCTGGCACAAGAGATGGTATGCCAGCCTGCTGTTCGGACTGGCAGGCTGCGGAATCAGCTTCGGCTTGGTCGTCCTGTTTGCCCGTCTGCACGGATAGACTCGCGTACAGTATTTCGCCAAGATACAGGAATGCCCGGCCATCTACTCTGGCCGGGCATTTCAATTTGCCGGAGTCTGAACCCCCACGCTCGCCGGGGAATTTTTAGGCCGGAAGAAGAACCAGATCAGAACGTTCCCGACCGCATAGAGGATGGCAGTATTGATGAACAACGGCGTATACCCCCAGCGCTGCTGGATGAAACCCGAAATACCCGGACCCACCGCCCAGCCTACATTCCAGGCCAGGTTGCGCAGGCTGTTCACCGCGCCGTGTTCCGTTTTTGGCGATTGCTCGAGGGCGTATGCGTCGAAGAGCGGAGCGACCATGTTCATCAGTGCACCGCGCACCAGATAGCCGAGCGCTGCCAGCCAGAGCCAGGGTGAGAAACCGGTCGCCAGCAGGAAAACCAGACTGACAGTCTGGAAGAGCACCACTGTGCGGACCTTGCCTCCCAACCGGCCAACCAGCCGGGGACCAATCAGGCAGCCGATCGCCGTGGCCAGCGAACCTACGCTGAAAAGGATTCCAAGGGAGGCGTCGCTCATCTGGTGTTTTTCGGCAAAAAAGACGTTGAAATATGGCACCAGCATGGCCGCCCCGAAACCGATCACCAGGTTGGGCAAGGACAGTTTCAGGGTCTGAGGCCGCAGGATCGCCTTCCAGATGGACACCTTGGGGGCATTTTGCTCCGCGGCGATTTCTTCGGCGCCCGGTTTATGTTCATGGATAAACGCGATCGGCAGCAGGACGACGAAGCTGGAGAGCACGCTGAAGAGCAGGACGGCCTTATACGCCGAGAGCGGAGTCGTCAGTCCGAACCAGTGAGTGAACATCCCCGGCAAATACCCCGACAGAAAGTTGCCGAGGGTGCTGGCCAGAGGGAACATCCCAAAGCTCAGGCTGAAGAGCACGTCCCGGGTGTGGTCATCCGAGACCCTCATCATGAAAGGCGCCTGGCTGATGAAATATAGCTGGCCGGTGATCCCGTAGAGAATGGCAAAGACGATGATCCAGGTCTCGGTATGCGCCAGGACCATGCCAATGGCCGAAAAGCTCGACAGGGCAAAACCGATCATCATGGCGCTCTTGCGCCCCATCCGGTCGGACAACAACCCCATCGGGACGCCCATCAGGAGCGCCGAGAAGGACGGCGCGGCGTTGGCCAGCCCAAGGAAATCCCGGCTGTGGCCTGCGTCGATGATGAAAAGGTTGAAGAACAGGCTCCATCCGCTGAAGAGCAGCCCGTTGAAGAAGAGCGCCACCAGGAACAGCCAGGCCGGACGATTCAAAATCCGAAATTGCTGGAAAGTCGAACGGAGGAATGCTTTCATAGGCCCCTTGAAGACACGCTCATTTGGTCCAATTTCCGATTGATCCTGCTGGACGATCTTTCCCCCATGCTCACATGATCACCGAAGGTCCAGCAGTTTTTGCAATTCATCCAGCGCTTTTTCGGGCTGGGCGAAATGGATGGCGTGCATGCCGACCGCATTGGCGCCGGCCACGTTCGCCGGGAAGTCATCCAGGAAGGCGGCTTCTGCCGGGGAAACTCCCAATGCTTCCAGCGCAGTATGGAAAATGGGGGCCTCGGGCTTGGCCTGTTTGACCTCTGCGGAGATGATCATGACATCAAAGCAGTCGTCGAATTTCTTGCCGACGATCCAGGGGCGCAGGCCCGACCAGGCATTGCTGATCAGGCCTATCTTGACCGTCTTATGCAGGTCGCGAATGGCATCCAGCAGGACCAGATCGGTAACGTCACCGGCGAAAAATTCGGCAGCGAAGCTCTCCGCCCGGTCGGCGGGGAGCCGGAAGCGGCGCATGACTGCGGCCCAGTGCGCCTCCTCAGGGATCTCACCGACAGTGGCCCGGATTGCAGTCGGGCTGTCGAAGACGGCTTTGACCAGGTCCTCGTACTCTATGCCCAGACCATCCGCCAGGTGCTGGCGCGGCGCCTGGAACTCGGTCCGCTGGATGACGCCGCCGAAGTCGAAGTAAACTGCTTTGATCGTCATCTCTTTTTGGCGGGCGCCTTCCCCTTCGGGGAGGATTTGGCTGCGGGTTTAGCCGCCGGCTTGGCCTTCGAGGCGGGAGCGGGTTTTCCCTTCGGGGAGGATTTCGAGACCGGCTTGGCAGCCGGCTTAGGAGCCGGTTTCGAAGCGGCTTTTGCCGGTGCTTTCCCCTTGGAGGAGACAGTCGCTGGTTTCCCCTTCGGGGACGATGTAGCAGCCGGTTTCGAGGCCGGCTTTGCGGCAGCTTTTGCAGGGGTCTTTCCCTTCGGGGAGGTCGTGGCGGGCAGATTCGCCTTCACCGCAGCGGGCGCCTTCGCCTTCGGGGAGGATACGGGGGCCGCCGCCGGAGCGGATTCGCCTGAGGTTGCGCTCTTGGCCATGCTCTTCAGGTCTGCCTGCCAGTTCGGATAGGTGATTTCCAGCTTGAAACGCTCGACGCGGTTGGCGCGCCGGCATTTGGGGCAGTGGGCATCGTAAAACTTCTGGTTGTGTTCCGCCATATGCTCGAGGGCGGCAAGTGTTTCCTCGCGGCTGACCGCGAACATGGTCTGACAATAGGTGCAACGTAATTGCATAAGGATCTCCTTTAGTCGACAAACCCAATTGATCGGTATCCGGCGGGCATGGACATTCCACTCTTTCTTTTGATTTTACCCGATTCCGGCATCGGGCGGCATTGCCTTTGTGCGCCTACAAAGCCATCGCCGGCAAAAGACCGGTCGGGGAATCTGAGGTACAATCCTGCCGATGAACGCAAAGCGCTATCTGCCGGACCCGACCCGCATCAGCGTGCTGACCGCCGCCGTACTGCTAGCTTTTGCCCTGACACGCGTCATCAGTTCGCCGCACTACACCTTGCACATCCCGCTCGGCCGGACGGACCTGGACATTGTCCTCAACCTGAACACCCTGATCGTCCTCCTGGCGGCCAGTCTGACCGCTGCCGGGGTGGACTGGCTGCTCCGCACCCATCCATCCCTGGAAAAAGGCGAGACGCGCGAGCATTGGCTGCTGCCCACTCTGACAGTCCTGGTAACCGGCATCGCCCTCTACACCCTGCCGCCAAACGCCGTCTGGTGGCTGGGCTTCGGGCTGGGCGCGGCCATCCTGCTGGTCGTCTTCTTCGCCGAATATGTGGCCGTCGACCCGACCGACCTGCGCTACCCGCTGGCGACCGCCATCCTGACCGTCCTCGCTTTCGTCATATTTCTGATCCTGGCCGTGGCGCTAAAGGCTTCCAACCTGCGCCTGGTACTGACAGCCCCGGCCCTTTTCGCAGGCGGGGGGCTGGCAGCCCTGCGGACCCTGCACCTGCGCCTGAACGAACGCTGGGAGTATACCTGGGCGCTCGGCATCGGGGTAATCACGGCCCAACTGGGTGCATCCCTGCATTACCTGCCCCTGACGCCCGTCCGTTACGGGCTGGCCCTGCTCGGGCCGGTCTACGCCCTGACCATCTTGGCCGTCGGCCTGGCGGAGGGGAATCCCTTCCGGCGGGCTTTCATGGAGCCGCTGATCATGCTGGCCTTACTGTCTGGATTGATGGTCTGGTTCCGTTAGAAATCGTCCCGGGGGAAAGATCGCCCGACATATTTTTCGGCCGGAGTGACGTTTTCGTCGTTTTCGTGTTATCTATTGTGCCAGACCAATTTCCCTGAGGAGCATGGAATGAAAGTCCTGATCAACACGGTTGTGCTGGTTGCATCATACATTTTTGGCTCTATCCCTTTCGGTCTGATCGTCGTCAAATTAATGTCGGGCAAGGATATCCGCACCGTCGCCAGCGGCCGGACGGGCGGGACGAATGCCATGCGGGCGGCCGGTCCCCTGGCTGGGCTGTTGACCGCCATCCTAGACATCCTCAAGGCGGCGGTAACAGTCTGGATTGCCCAGGCTTTTACTTCCAACGTCTGGATCATTACCCTGACCCCGATCGCGGCCATCCTGGGGCATAATCACTCGATCTTCCTGATCGAGCGCAAGCCGGAGGGCGGCCTTCGTCTGCGAGGCGGGGCGGGTGGGGCGGCTGCCGGCGGGGGAGCTTTCGGGCTGTGGCCGCCGATCGCTTTTATTCTCCTCCCGATCTGCGGTCTGATCTTTTACCTGGTCGGCTACGCCTCGGTAACCTCCTTGAGCGTTGGAGTCTTGTGCATTATCATTTTCGCCGTCCGGGCCGCCTATTTTGGAGGCCAGTGGCAGTACGTGCTTTACGGGGTACTGGCCGAAATTCTGATGGTCTGGGCCCTGCGCCCGAATATCCGCCGCTTGTGGGATGGCACCGAACGACGGCACGGCCTGCCAGCCAAGCTGGAAGAGCGAAGACTGGCAAGGGAGGAAGCCAAGGTCGGGGAAAAGATCGCCCCCGAGAAGAAGGACAAAAACGAATAGGAACGATCCCGGCCAAAGCGCCGAGTTCCCCCAAGGAATTCCGGAATGAAATCATCCGCCGCACCCAATTCAGGTGCGGCGTTTTTTTATTTCTTACTGAGCTCGGCCTGCTCCTGGAGCAGGAGGGAGCGCAGGTTGCGCCGGTGAAGTTCCTCCGCCAGCCCGCCCAGATAGACCCGGCTCTTCCCGCAGCTTTCGATATCGTTTTCGTCCAGGTAATCCTGGGAGGCCTTCCGCCGGGCGGCCGTTTTGGCCACCTTGCGAATGTTTGCCAGGTAATTCAGGTTTTCCTTTACTGCCGCTTCGATCTCGCCGCGCAAGATGATGTCGCCGTGGCCCTGGATGATATTTTCCAGGCCCATCCGGCCTATTTTCTTGATGGATGCGGCGATCTCGTCGGCGTCGCCGTCCACGACGTAAGGCAGGGGCATAAAGGCGTCCCCAGCAAAAAGGACGCGGTCCTCTTCGACGAGAACGGAAATCCCGTCCGAGCTGTGGCCGGTAGCCGGCATGATGGTCAGGTTCTTCTTGCCGACCCGGAGCGTCAGCGAGCCCTGGTTGAAGGTCAACTGCGGCGGGACAATCTTGACCTGCCGGAAGGCCGGGTTTTGCTTGCGGGCGTTATCGAGAGCCGGGGCGCCGCGCTCGAGCAGCAGGTCCCGACAGCGGGCGTGGGCAATGATGGTCGCGCCCGGGAAGAAGCAGTTGCCCCAGGTATGGTCGGCATGGTAATGGGTGTTGATGACATAGCGTACCTGGACACCCACCTCGTGTTCGACGAAATCGCGAATGGCGAGGGTTTCCTCGGGCAGTGCCAATGTGTCGATGACAATTGCCCACTGCGGTCCCGCCACCACCCCCGCCGCCACCTGTGCATAGACTTCACTTTGAAACCAATAGACATTTTCTGAGACGCGTTCGTGATGCATAGCAACCTTCGGAGTTAAAGATACCCTAATCTAGCACAAATGGGGGTCAAAAGTCAAGAAAACCGCCAATTTGAAGGGTTGTCTGGACGAATCCGCCGGCGTTTGACATTCCCGGATGCCTATGATAGACTCCCGGGACAATTTATCGGATAGAATCCGACTCATCCAGAGAGGTGGAGGGACCGGCCCTGTGAAACCTCGGCAACCGCCCAGCAGTGAGCGCAGCTCACAACGAACCGGTGCCAACTCCGTCAGACGATCGGTCTGGAAGATGAGGGCACTCGGTATTAGGCGGCGCCTCTCCATCCCAGGGAGGCTTTTTTTATTCGGTTAGGTAGAATCGGTCCCGAACAGGAAGCTTGCCATGAATTGTCCCGAATGCGGCGCCCCCGAGAGCATTTGCGAGGCGCGCTATCACGAATGCCTGGTCAAGGAGTTCAGCGATCCGGGTTATGGCGCCGTCCATCACCTGACCGTGGCAACCTTCATGCTGCAGCATTCCAGCAAGCTGACGAAGGAAGGCTGGCTTTACGAGCGCGAGCTTTTGAGAGCGTTCCTGGTGGAAAATAAGCCACCAGAGGTGATCCGCAAACAAAACCGGGTTGCAGTGGACAGCGGCAGACGCGATTGGAAGATCGCGGACCGGAACGGGACTGCAAAGATCGACCGCACGACCTGGACCTGCACGGTGCTGGACGTCCGCTTCGGGAGCGCCGAGGAGTACTGCGCAGATGTCAAAGCCTGGGCTGCCACCACTCTGCATGATGCAGAAGGTCTATCGGTAAACTGAGTTCGCTCAAACTGGTGTGAGGACGATCGGCCGGTCATCTTTTCAAATAACCTCTTTTATCTGTGCTTATTTGTAGTCAATTCCGATGGAGCACCATGAACAGAAAATATACCAACCGCAAATATCTCGACGCCCTCCAGAAAAAAGTACTGGTATTCGACGGCGCCATGGGTACCAGTCTGCAAAAGCTGAACTTGACCGCCAAAGAGTTCGGCGGCGAGAAGCTGAACGGCTGCAACGACTACCTCGTCATTTCCTTTCCAGAAGCCGTGGAAAAGGTCCACCGCTCCTTCCTGGAGGTCGGCGTGGACGTGATCGAGACCGACACCTTCCGGACCAACCGCATCACGATGAAGGAATACGGCCTGCAAGACCGGGTAATCGAGATCAACGAGACCGCAGCCAGGCTGGCGCGCAAGCTCGCGGATGAGTATTCTGTAAGGGCGGACGGCCGTCCGCCCTTACCAAGATTCGTCGCCGGTTCGATCGGTCCCTCCGGCAAGCTGCCTTCGGCGGACGACCCGGAGTTGTCCAATGTCGGGTTCGCCGAGCTGGCGGACGTGTTCCGCGAGCAGGCGGTCGGCTTGTTGCGCGGCGGGGTCGACCTGCTGCTGATCGAAACCTCCCAGGACATCCTGGAGGTCAAGGCCGCCATCACCGGCCTGCAGCAGGCCTTCGAGGAGACCGGCGTCTGGCTGCCGATCCAGGCCCAGGTCACGCTCGACACCACCGGCCGGATGCTCCTGGGCACCGATATGACCGCTGCCCTGGCCATCCTGGAAGACCTGCCGATCGACGTGATCGGCCTGAACTGTTCCACCGGACCCGAGCACATGCGCGAGCCCATCCGCATCCTGGGGGAGCAGGCGGCGCTGCCGGTCTCGTGCATCCCCAACGCCGGCCTGCCGCTCAACGTGGACGGCCAGGCGGTCTACCCGCTCGAGCCCGAGCCGTTCGCCTCCGCCCTGCTGGAATTCGTCGAGAAGAACAACATCTCGGTGGTGGGCGGCTGCTGCGGGACGACCCCCGACCACCTGAAGCTGCTGGTCGAAAAGATCGCCGCCCGCCCGCATCCCGCCCGCCCGGAGCGCTCGGACCCGCGCCTTGCCTCCACCACCCGGGCCACCTCCATGCGCCAGGACCCGCCGCCCCTGCTGATCGGCGAACGCTGCAACGCCCAGGGCAGCAAGAAGTTCAAGCGCCTGCTGCTCGAGGAGAACTACGACGCCATCCTGGAGATCGGCCGCGAGCAAGTGGACTTCGGCGCGCATGCCCTGGACATCTCCTGCGCCGTCACCGAACGGCCCGACGAGGTCGAGTTGATGCGGCACGTGGTCAAGAAACTGGAACTGGGTGTCGAGGTCCCGCTGGTGATCGACACCACCGAGCTGGACGTGCTCGAGGCCGCCCTGCAGACCGCCCCCGGACGCTGCCTGATCAACTCCACCCACCTCGAAGCCGGCCGAATCAAAGCCGACAAGGTCTTCGCCCTGGCGAAGAAATACAACGCCGCCGTGATCTGTCTGACCATCGACGAGCAGGGCATGGCCAAGACCGCCAGCCGCAAGCTGGAAGTGGCCCGGCGCATCTACGACATTGCCGTCAATGAGCACGGCCTGCGCCCGGACGCCCTGGTCTTCGACACCCTGACCTTCACCCTGGCCACCGGGGATGCCGAATTCGCCAACTCCGCCATCGAGACTATCGAAGGCATCCGCCTAATCAAGCAGGCCTTCCCGGACGTGCTGGCCTCGCTGGGCGTCTCAAACCTGTCCTTCGGTCTCTCGGCCCAGGCCCGCCCGACGCTGAATTCGATCATGCTCTACCACTGCGTGCAAGCCGGTCTGGACATGGCCATCATCAACCCGGCCCACGTCACACCTTACGCCGACATCCCGGCCGAGGAGAAGGAGCTGGCCGAGGACCTGATCTTCAACCGCCGCCCGGACGCCCTGCAGCGCTACATCGAAGATTTCGATGCCGCCGCGCCGGTCGAACAGGCGGGCGCCGCCGACCCGACCGAAGGCATGGCCGCCGAGCAGCGCCTGCACTGGCGCATCGTCCACCGCCACAAAGAAGGTGTGGAGGCGGATATCGATTCGCTCGTCCCCCATCCCATCCTCCCGGCCGAAAAAATAACGGACAAGGCCAAAAGGGCCGAGAACCACACCAAAGCCGTGACCATTTTGAACACCGTCCTGCTTCCCGCCATGAAGGAAGTCGGAGACAAGTTCGGGGCAGGCGAGCTGATCCTGCCGTTCGTGCTGCAGTCAGCCGAGGTGATGAAGAAAGCCGTCTCGCACCTCGAGAATTATCTCGAAAAGGTCGAGGGCGTGACCAAGGGTACGGTCGTGATCGCCACCGTCTACGGCGACGTCCATGACATCGGCAAGAACCTGGTCAAGACCATCCTGGCCAACAACGGCTACACCGTCGTCGACCTGGGCAAACAGGTCCCGGCCGAGACCATCATCACTAGGGCCGTCGAGGTCAACGCCACCGCCATTGGGCTGTCGGCGCTGCTGGTCAGCACCTCCAAACAGATGCCTCTGATCGTCAACGAGCTGCAGCGGCGCGGCCTGAAGTTCCCGGTCCTGACAGGCGGGGCGGCCATCAACCGACGCTTCGGCCGCCGGATGCTCTTCACCGAGGACGGCACCCTGTACGAGCCGGGCGTGTTCTACTGCAAGGACGCCTTCGAAGGGCTGGAGACGATGGACCGGTTGATCGATCCCGAGCGCAAACCCGCCCTGCTCGAGCAGATCCGCACCGAGGCGGACATGGAGATGGGGCGCACTTCGCAGAAAGGTGAACGTCAGGCCTCCGATGTCCAACATTCGAACATCGTGCCTGCGCCGATCCAACCTCCGGCCCGCTGGGGCGTACATATTGTCAAGGATATGCCGCTGGAGCTCGTCTTCGAGCATCTCAACGTCAACGAGCTGTATCGCCTCTCCTGGGGCGCCAAGAACGCCCACGGCCCGGAATGGGAAAAACTGAAAGCCGAGTTCGACGCCCGGCTGGAACGGATGAAGAAGGAAGCCCAGCAGAAAAAGTGGCTGCGCCCGCAGGCGGTTTACGGCTACTTTCCCTGCCAGGCGGATGGGGACGATCTGATCGTTTACGACCCGGAATCGCTCGGTGCACCGAAACCGCTGACCCACTTCACCTTCCCCCGCCAGCCACATGACGAACACCTGTGCCTGGCGGACTACTTCGCCCCGGTCGAATCCGGCCAATTGGACGTAGTTGCCTTCCAGGTCGTGACCGTCGGGCAGGCCGCCACCGAGCGCTTCGAGCAGTTCCAGGCGGCGAACGATTATTCCGAGGGCTACTTCACCCACGGATTGGCCGTTCAGACCGCCGAGGCGACCGCCGAGTACCTGCACCGGCACATTCGCCGCGAGTTGGGACTCGCCGAAGGCCAGGGCAAGCGCTACTCCTGGGGCTATCCGGCCATCCCGGAGCTGGAGGACCATCGAAAGGTCTTCGACCTGCTGCCGGTAGAAAAAGAACTCGGCATGCAGCTTTCCCCGGCCTACCAGCTCATCCCGGAACAGTCCACGGCAGCCATCATCGTGCACCACCCGCAGGCCAAATACTACACCGTCGGCGAGAGCCGGGTGGAACAACTGACAAGATAATAACGTGGGGCTGGATGCTATCCCGCCCCCAAAACTTATTCGAAACGGAAATTATCCAAAATGGAACCTGTCGTCTATAGAACCCTGCTCCACTCCAAGATCCACCGCGCCGTCGTCACCAGCGCCGACCTCGAATACGAGGGCAGCCTGAAGGTCGACTCGGCCCTGCTGGAGGCGGCCGGGATGCGTGAGTACGAACTGGTCCAGGTGGTAGATGTGGAGAACGGCGCCCGCTTGGAAACCTACCTGATCGCCGGCGAGGCCGGCTCGGGGATCGTCCAGCCCAACGGAGCGGCCGCCCGGCTGCTCTATCCGGGCGACCATCTCATCATCATGGCCTTCCGCCAGGTTCCTGAGCCGCTGCCGGAAAAATGGACCCCGACCATCGTGCTGGTCGACGGGAAGAACGTCATCAGGGAAACCCGATGACCGGAAATTTGCTCGACCTGCTCGAGTCCTCCCCGGCCCCGCTGCTGGCCGACGGCGCCATGGGCACCATGTTGCACAGCCTGGGCGCGCCCTTCGACCAGTGCTTCGACGAGCTGAACCTGGTCAACCCGGAGTTGGTCGCCGGGATCCACCGGGATTATCTCGCCGCCGGGGCCCAGCTCATCCTGGCCAACACCTTCGGCGCCAACCGCTTCAAGCTGGCCAAGTACGGCCTGCAGGACAAGGTGGTCGAGATCAACCGCGCCGGGGTGGAAGTGGCCCGCCGCGTGGCGACGGAATCCGGCCGGAAGGACGTGCAGGTCGGCGGCGACGTCGGGCCGCTCGGGGTGCGCATCGCTCCTTTCGGGCGGATCCAGCTCGATGACGCTCGGGCCGCATTCAAGGCCCAGATCGGCGCCCTGGCGGAGGCCGGGGCAGACTTCATCGCCATCGAGACGATGAGTGACCTGTACGAGATTCGCGAGGCCATCCGGGCAGCTCAGGATGTCCGGGCGGACGACCGTCCGCCCCTGCCCATCATCGCCTCGGTCACATTTACGCGCGACGACCGGACCATCCTGGGGGATTCGCCCGAAAAAGTGGCCCGCAGCCTGCTTGAAGCCGGTGCGAATGTGATCGGCGTGAACTGCTCCGGAGGGCCGGCCCAGCTCCTGCGCATCCTCAAGCTGATGCGGGCGGCCGCGCCGTCTGCCCACTTGTGGGTCAAGCCCAACGCCGGCTGGCCGGAACAGGTCGGCGGACGGATCATGTACCCGGCCGACCCCGAGTATTTCGGCGACTATGCCCTGGCCTTTTGCGAAGCCGGCGCCTCCATCGTGGGCGGCTGCTGCGGGACGACCCCCCAGCACATCGCCGCCATGCGCCAGGCGCTGGACAAGAACCCCCAGGGCTGCGGAGTCCAGGTCCTCGCCGCGCCCGAAGCGCCTGAGGCACTGGATACCGCGGCAAAAAAGGAACCACCATCCAAGCTGGCGCAAAGACTTGCGGACGGTAAGTTCGTCCTTTCGGTCGAGATGGACCCGCCCCGCGGCCTGTCCACCCACAAGCTGATCGCCGGGGCCAGCCTGCTGTCCGAATCCGGCGCGGATGTCATCAACGTGGCCGACAGCCCGATGGCGCGCATGCGCATGTCGGCCTGGGCGGTTTGCGACGTGGTCCAGCGCCAGGTCGGCGTGGAGAGCGTGCTCCACTTTCCCACCCGCGGCCGCAACCTGCTGCGCGTCCAGGGTGACCTGCTGGCCGCCCACGCCCTGGGCATTCACAACGTCTTCGTCGTCATGGGCGACCCGACTTCGGTCGGCGATTACCCCGAAGCCATGGACAACTACGACCTGGTCCCCTCCGGGCTGATCAAGCTGATCAAGCAGGGCTTCAACGCCGGCCTGGATCACTCGGGTGCATCCATCGGCCAGCCGACCAATTTCTTCGTCGGGGCGGCCCTCAACCTGCTCGCTTCTGAGCCCGACCAGGAGGTCCGCAACGCCCACCGCAAGATCGAGGCCGGGGCGGATTTCTTCCTGACCCAGCCGATCTATCGCCCCGAAGACGGACCGGCTTTCCTGGAGCGCTACGCCGCCAAGTACGGTCCGCTCGACCGGCCGGTGCTGGTGGGCGTCCTGCCCCTGGTCAGCGCCCGGCACGCCAGCTTCCTGCACCACGAAGTGCCAGGAATCGTCATCCCCGACGAAACCCGCCAGCGGATCGAAGCCGCCGGGGAGGAAAGCGCCCGCGTTGGGGTGGAGCTGGCGGTCGATTTGATTGAGAAGATCAAGCCTTGGGCGCAGGGCGTCTACATCATGCCGCAGTTCAACCGCTACGATCTGGTGGCGGAGATCATAGAAGCGGTAAAATAAGGCTATGCTGCTCGTCATCGATCTGGGTAATACCAACCTGACCATCGGCCTGTATGAAGGCGAAAAGCTGGCCAACCACTGGCGCCTGGCCACCGACCACAATCGCATGCCAGACGAGTACGGTCTGCAACTGCTCGGCCTGCTGACCAATGCCGGCCGGACTATCACCGACCTGTCAGGTGTGGCGCTCTCCTCGGTCGTGCCGCCCTTGACCGGGCGGGTCACTCAGGCCTGCCGCGAGTACCTGAAGCAGGAACCGCTGGTCGTGGATACCGGCGTCAAGACCGGGATCCGCATCCGCTACGAAGATCCGAAAGCAGTCGGGGCGGACCGGGTCTGCGACGCGGTGGCGGTCATGCACCTGTACGGCGGTCCGGCCTGCATCATCGACTTCGGCACGGCCACCACCTTCAACGCTCTCACCAGGGAAGGCGATTACCTGGGCGGCGCCATCACCGCCGGGATCAACCTGGCCGCCGAAGCCCTTTTTGCCCACGGCGCCAAGCTGCAACGCATCGACCTGCAGAAGCCGCCCTCGGTGATCGGCCGTAATACCACCCATGCCATGCAATCGGGGCTACTCTTCGGTTACGTCGCCATGACCGAAGGCATGGTCGCCCGCTTCGGGAAAGAACTGGGGCCTGAGATGAAGGTCATCGCCACCGGCGGGCTGGCCGGACTGGTTGCCCAGGAAACCTCCATCATCCAGGTCCACGCTCCCTGGCTGACCCTGGACGGGCTGCGTCTCATCTGGGAAATGAATTCACCTAAATCGACTCAGGAGTCCCACTCATGAAATTATCCGTCAGGATTGCCGCGCTTCTGCTGGTTCTCGGCTTCTTATTGGCTGCGTGTGGCAAAACGATCAACACCGGAATCAAAGGCCAGGCCTTCCTGGCGAGCTGCACTGGCTCCGACATCGCTGTCGGTTGTTCCCCGCAGGATCCCTACCCGGCCACCCTGGTCATCTACGATAAGGACATGAAGCCGGTCAAAACTGTCAAGACCGCCGGGGATGGCACCTTCACGGTCGCCCTCGACCCCGGCACTTATTTCGTTCACCCGGATAACAATGGCAAATTCCCCATCGCGGCGGACTTCAAGGTCGTCGTGACGGAAGGAAAGCTGACCGAGCTGGCCATCTATTACGACACCGGCATCCGCTAAGTTCCTCCGGCGGGTTGGTTTCATTGGAGCGATCCTTGAAAAGGCTGTTCTCCCTGCTCTGCCTACTGGTATTTCTATCGGCTTGCGGGACGACTCCCACACCACCCGCCAACGGCGGCGTCGAAGGTCACGTCACGATCGGTCCTACCTGCCCGGTGGTACAACTCAACAATCCCTGCCCCGACAAACCCTACCAGGCCACCCTGGCCATTCTGGACCCGGCCGGGACGAAGGTCCTGCAATCCTTCCAGACCGACGCGAACGGCTATTTTCATATCGTCCTCGCCCCGGGAAATTATCTGCTGCGGCCCAAGACCTCCGGGAGGTATCCGATCGCCCACGACCAGCCCTTCACCGTCCAGGCCGGCGCGTTCACGAGCCTGGATGTCACATACGACAGCGGCATCCGGTAGCCTTTCGGCCTTGACAGGTGCCGATTTCTGCGGATAATTCAAGCCATCTGAATAGCTTTGAAAAACGTGGACAGAGGAAAGTAGGCCAACGGAAGCCGACAGGGAGATGCGGGCACAGACTGAGACCCACACCCGGCGGAAATTGACCGAAGTTCCCTCCCGAGTCGTTTCGGTGAACCGTGGGGCGCAGTGCCGCTGTGTCCGTACCCATTAGTCGAAACCGCTTCCCGGCGTTAGCGGGGCAGCCGATGATCGTCGGCGCTGAGTGGGCTGCAAGGCCAAGTTGGGTGGTACCACGGGATCTTCCTCCCGTCCCTTCGTAGGACGGGAGTATTTTTTTACCAGGATGCAAATCCGCAAAACGGATCGCGGAATCTTGTGGAGGTAGGTATGGATGACAAATTGAAGGAAATCGAACGGGCCGGGCTGGAGGCGTTGAACGCCGTCCGCGACGAAGCCGGGCTGGAGGCCTGGCGGGTGGCCCATCTCGGGCGCAGCTCCGCCCTGATGCAGGTCTTCGGCGGGCTGGGTGCGCTTTCGAAAGAGGAACGCCCACTGGTTGGCCAGGCAGCCAACGAGGTCAAAAAGGCCCTCGAAGCGGCATTTGCGGCCCGGTCCGGTGAGATGCGTGAGGCCGCCCTCAAGCGCTCGCTCGAACAGGAGCAGCTCGACGTCAGCCTGCCGGGACGTTCCGTTCCGACCGGCCGGCTGCACCCCGATACCCAGACCCTGCGCGAGCTCTATCGCGTCTTCGGCGAGATGGGCTTCCAGGTCTACCGCTCGAGCGAGGTCGAGAGCGACGAGTACAACTTCCAGTTGCTCAACTTCCCGGTCGGCCACCCCGCCCGGGACATGCAGGACACTTATTTCGTCGAGGCCGAAGGGCGCGGCGACAACCCGATCATCTTGCGCACCCACACCTCGCCCGGCCAAATCCACGCCATGCGCTGGATCTCGGCCATGAACCCGGAGAACCCCGCCCCGGTCCGGATCGTCCTGCCGGGGATGTGCTACCGCTACGAGCAGGTCACCAACCGCCACGAAACCCAGTTCGACCAGCTCGAGGGCCTGGCGGTCGGCCCCGGGATCACCTTCAGCGACCTGAAAGGCACCCTGGCGGATCTCGCCCGGCGCATGTTCGGCCAGGATACCCGGACGCGCTTCCGGGCCTCCTACTTCCCGTTCACCGAGCCGTCGGCCGAGTTCGACGTGGAATGCTTCCTGTGCGGCGGGAAGGGATGCGGGGTCTGCAAAGGCTCCGGCTGGCTGGAGATCGGCGGCTGCGGCATGGTCCACCCGGTGGTGCTGCGCAACGGCGGCTACGATCCCGAACGGTACAGCGGTTTCGCCTTCGGCCTGGGCCCGCAGCGCATTGCCATGCTGCGCCACCACATCGAAGATATCCGTTATTTCTGGCAGAACGATCTGCGTTTCTTGGAACAATTCTAGGAGCACGCCATGAAAGTACCCATTTCCTGGTTGAAAGATTTCGTCGACATCGACCTGCCCATCCCCGAGCTGGCCCACCTGATGACCATGGCCGGGCTGGAGGTGGAGGCGATCGAGTTCATCGGCCTGCCCGTCCCGAAGGAAGGCTCGCGCGACGCCAGCCTGACCGGCCTCGAGTGGGACCGGGACAAACTGGTGGTGGCTTCCATTTCCGAGGTCATGCCGCATCCCAACGCCGACCGGCTGGTGCTGTGCAAGCTCTTCGACGGCACGCAGGAGCACGTCGTCCTGACCGGCGCGCCCAACCTGTTCGAATACAAGGGCACGGGTCCG
>DATJPX010000033.1:0-7074 GCA_035506155.1 Anaerolineales bacterium | reverse complement strand
GTCCACAGGAACAAGCCAGCCAGCGCGGAAAGGATGGCGGCTGCAAACGGGAACCAATCTACTTTGGGAACAGAAGGAACAAAGCAGCGTTTCACAGCTTCAAACAGTGTCAGCCCGCCCGTTCCCAACATAAAGACCACCAGTAGGATGGAGACAGCGCGCTCTTTATTAAACCGAATGCCCAGGTAAACCAACAGGCTGGAGAGCAGATCCAGGAGGGTATCCGCTGAATCATTAAGCAGCCCGATGCTCCCGGAAAGCAAGCCGGCGGGAAGCTTGATAAGAGCCAGAGTGATTTGCATGATGAGGGTTATTTTCGAGGCCAGTTCGGGTTGAAACAGGGCCTGCAGCTTCTGCGTTACCCATTTGGAGGAAGTCCTGGCCCTCTCAAGCAGAGTTTCCACTTCCTGGTGACCGTGTTCTGTTAATGTAAACAGTTCTTTGTCTTGAATCACCCAGCCGGATTTAACCAAGCCTGCCAGGTTGTCCGGCAACTTCTCCAGGCCGCGCCGGTTCCAGCCCCCCTCCATATAGAAAGCCGGCCGTGGAGAGCCGGGAAATGGCGCAGCCCGGTATTCATTTTTGAGCTGTTCAAGTGTCAACGACCCCTGCAATAAATATACACACGGGCTCCAGTCAATATCCCGTTGCCATTTCAATCCTCTATACGTTTCGTTGCCCTTCATGGTACATCCCTTCCCAAAAACGCGATTGCCTGCTCCCAAGCATCCGCCCGAGCATGTGCGTTGCCCTCCAGGCTGCCGCCCA
Organism: Anaerolineales bacterium; assembly: GCA_035506155.1. Classification (GTDB taxonomy): domain Bacteria; phylum Chloroflexota; class Anaerolineae; order Anaerolineales; family Villigracilaceae; genus UBA877. Next base: position 6,306 of record DATJPX010000033.1, on the reverse strand, counting down.
ACCGCAGCACCAACCGAGGAGCAAATTTCATATCGGACTCGCCAGCGGGGATCACATAGGGCACCAGATAAGGTTCGCCTGCATCTTCATAAACAATCAGATCATGGAAATGTGGATAATTGTTTTTTCGAAGTGTCTCTATGATCTGCAGGCTGCCATCATAGGTATTCCACATGCCGCATTTTTTGCTGGTGACCAACAGCAGATCAGCCTGCGCATCTTCCACCTTGATGCGCGCCTCTTGCCTGTTCTGCGCAACCTCGATCCCTTTTTTATACACGCTGGCGAACTCGAAGGGTTTATTCTTGATAAAGCCGTCCAGCATATTGGCATACACCCAGCTATTCCGCAGCTGGATATACGGCAGATCCCGGCCAGCAAGAGTCCAGGATGATTCGTTCTTATAGGCAATCCCTTGAAAACAGTATGCATGCGGGGCCCATAACACCATCTTGGTTATAAATGGATGGCGGGATGCCAGAATAAGCGCCAACTCTGCGCCTTTCGACATGCCCAAAACCTGGATCTCTTTACCAGTCGTAATTGGATTTTTCATCAGCCAGTCAAATGCTCTTTCAAAATATTCGAGCGGAACTCGCGAAAGTTGGGCCGGCAAGCCTTTTTCTCCAAAATACGGGAGCGACAACACGTTGAAACCATGTGAGGCCAACGGGGCACAAACCAGCGAATTGATCCCCAGGCCGCCACCCGAGCCGGCCAGCCAAACGATCGTCTTGTTCGTGGGTGACTCGGAGTAGAACAGCTCTCCCACGAACCCGTCCGTGATCAGCTGGCTTTTTATCTCCGGGATCTTGAAAAGGCGTTCCACTCTCACGCTGGCCCGCTCCTGCCCGCATTCGGCCTGGATATCGATGAACAAGCTCTCGTCCACGGAGATATTCCGGGCGATCTTTTCCATCGCTTTGGGATCCTGACTCTTCATCGAAACGAACAGCCCCATGCTGTCTGTGAAATCGTAAGAACCAGAATTCGGTTTTTGCTTCGACAGGTTCAGGTTGCCGCCTGCATCCGCCGAGAACCAGGCGGAGGATTCGCAGAGTACATCCTTTGCCCAAGGCAGAACCATGCTTGCGCTGATTTTGACCTGGCTGGCTGGCGGCAGCTCTGACAAGTCTATGTCAAGCTTTGTGTCGCACAAAGCCACCAGTGGTTGTATTTTTAGCTTCATGGAATAAATCCTCCTCCTTCTAATTATGGTTGGAGTCGTCTTGGCAGGCTCCATCCTTCAAGTCCTGCTCAATCCACCTGGTACTTGAAGCGCGGAATGGCGATCAGGAACAAGACCGCCGTCATCCCTGTCAGGACCGCCAGGGGGAGCCAGATATCAGCCAGGTGGGCGCCTCTGTAGGTCAGGGCGGTGAAGCCGTCCATGGCCCAGGCCACCGGTGAAGCGTGCCCGATGATCTGCAGGTACTTGGGTGAAATATCCATCGGCCACCAGGCGCCGCCGATGGAGGCCAAGACCAGGGTCAGCAGCAGCCCCAGCATGCTGGCCTGGGCGGCGTTCTTCATCCCCGAACCGACTGCAAATGCCAGGGCGGTGATCGCCAGGCAGCTGACGATCACCAGGAGCAGCAGCGCCAGGGGATCCTTGCCGAAGTTCATCCCGAGGATGGCGCCGACGATGAATACCACCAGGAACTGCAGCAGCCCCAGGCAGAAGCGCGCCAGGATCTTGCCGGCCAGCAGGGCGCTGCGCGCGACCGGCATGACTGCCAGGCGCTGCAAGGTCCACTGCTGGCGTTCGACGATCAGCCCGGCGATGCCGCTAAAGATGTTCATCAGCACGAACATCATCCCCATCCCCGGCACGGATTGTCCCAATCCCCGCTGGAGCTGCCCGCTGAGCGTCCCTCCGCCCGGAACGCCTGAAAGGGAGGTATCCACCCTGACGGTCTGCAGTTTTTCCATCCTCAGTGCCTGCTGATACAAGCTGTTACCCACCTCCTGCGCCTGGTCGTCGGCCAGGGGCTGGCTGTGCAAACTGTCGATGGCCGAGAGACCGATCTGGGAGGCGCCTGCGGCGGCGTTCACCTGCGCAAGCGCGGCCTGGACGGCCTGTTGGGCGGCCTGGGAGACGCCGAAATTGCTCGAGCTGTGGAAGGTCACCGTGACGTTTTCCCGGGCTGCCAGTCCGGCACCATAGCCAGCGGGGATCTCCAGCAGCCCCTGGGAGGTGGATTTGGCCACCCGGTCCAGTGCCTGGCTTTCGGTCAGGGTTCCCGCCTTGCCCAAGCTGCAGATATCCTTGGCGGTGTTATCCATCGGGCAGAGGATCAGCTCCGGGGCGGAGGCCCGGATGGCTGCCATGAACTGCGCCGAAGCCGCCGAGCCATCCCGATCGATCACGTCCAACCGGTAGACCGGCGTTCCGCTGAATGTGCCGGAATTCACCAGAGCGACAATGATCGTCATCACGGCCGGCGTAAGCAGCAGTGAGATAAGGTTGGAGCGCACTTTTAGAAAGACCCGCAGGTCCTGTAGGATGATTGCCCAGATTTTTGCCATATTTCACCTCACACTTCAAACTTGCGGTTGAAGAAAACTAATCCGATCCCAAAGAGCACTGCGCCCTGTACAAAGAGTACCAGGAGGTTAAGCCAGATCTCCCCGTGCCCGGCAGCCAGCAGGTCAAAGGCGTCTCGGCCCCAATAGACCAACGAGAACTGCGCCACGGAGCGCGGCAGCTGGAATCCGAACGTCCCGCCCAAAACTCCCAAGGCCATGGTGAGAACCTGTCGGAGGGTGGCAGCTTGTTCCATATCCTTCAACAACCCGGCCAGGAAGACGCCCAATCCCGAGACGGCCAGGCTCACTGCCATGAGTACCAGGAAGAGCATGCCAACGTTGTTGCCCCAGATGAAGGCTGGCCTTCCCTCCAGCAAGCTGCCCACTGCCGTCAGCGCCAGCATCAATATGACCAGCTGGGCCAGTACGGAGACGAACGTCCCCACCAGCTTGCCGCCGAGCACCACCCAGCGCGGGGTGGGTGAAACCAGGATGCGCCCGAGGGTGCCATTTTTACGTTCGTCGTACATGCTCAACACGCCGTTGATGCCGGTGAAAAGGGCAAAGAAGAGCGCCTGGGCCGCCCCGAAGGTGACCAGCAGCGTGCCGGCCAGGGTATTTGGGGCAGCCTGGACGGGCTTGTCAACCACCTGGACAAGGCCGTTCCCCGGCACGAAGGCGCAGATGAAAAGGTTCCCCAACTCCTGCGCTTTGGCTCCGCTGAAGGCTGATAGGGCAGCGGGAGTTTGCGAGACGAGTTCGGTCAGAGTGGCACCGATGGCGATATTTCCCGAAACGAATTGTGCAGTGATGGAATCGACCACGCTACGCACGATCACCGCAGAAAGGCTGTCGTCCCCGTTGCCATAGACCATAATGGTCGTGGACGCCGGGGCCAGACGCGGGTCCGAAAGGCTGGCGAGCGCCCGGGAGAAGTCCGGCGGGATGATCACCACTGCGGCGTAAAGGTTCTTATCGACGGCAGCTTTGGCGGCGGCGATCAAATAGTCCGGGCTGTTCTCAGGAACTTGGATGGGGGCGATCTTGTTGGCCGCCACCAGGGTTTGTGCCTGAGTCTCGTCAAAGGCCCTCCCGGAGATCAATTCCCCCAGGCTCATCCCTGTGGAGCCCTGCCCGGGATCGTTCGCGATCTGCGGGCAGGTGGAGAGCGAAGTGTCCGCCTCCTCCGGCAGCTGGCCAGACGTGAGCACGCCGGCCAATATGCCTCCGAAGGCCGTCCCACCCGGAGCGGGCCGATCTTCGTTGATCACCGCCACGGGGATGTGGCTGATGGGGCTGCTCGAACTCCCCAGCCCGCCAAATGCCAGCCCGATGATGGTAGCGATGGCCAGCGGGGCCGCAAACATGATCATCAGCAGGCGCCGGTCCGTGAACCGGGTGCGGATATCCTTGAAGGCAACCACCCAAAGCTTGTCCATATCAATCCCTCAAGGCTCGCCCGGTCAGGTGCAGGAACACCGCTTCCAGGTCGGGTTCATGGACCTCGACCGACTCGACCGGTATGCCAGCTTCGTCGGTCAGCCGCAGGATAAAGGGCATGGCTTTGCGGCCGCGTTTCGCATTGACCACCATCAACCCGCTGCCGTTGGTCTTGTTATCGCCTGCTTCACCGGGCGGATCAAAAAGGGCGGAGGTGACGCCTTCAACCGAGGCGCGGATGTGCTCCAGCGTCTTATTGCTGACGGCCGCCTGGCCCACCTTGAAGATCAACCGGTCCTGTTCGCCCACCTGCAGGATCAGGTCGCCCGGGGTGCCCAGGGCGATAATCTCGCCGTGATCGATGATGCCGACCCGGTCGCTCAGTTCCTGGGCTTCCTCCATCAGGTGGGTTGTATAAAGTACGGTCATACCGCGTTGTTCACGCAGAAGCTTGACGGTGTCGAGGATGCGCCGCCGGCTTTGCGGGTCGATCCCGACCGTAGGCTCGTCCATGTAGATGACCTGCGGATCGTGCAGCAATCCGGCCGCGATGTTGATGCGCCGTTTCATCCCGCCTGAAAAGGTCTCGATCCGGTCGGACTGGCGGTCGCTCAGTTCGACAAAGTCCAGCATGGTGTCGATCCGGCGGGCGAGGTCCTTGCCACGCAGCCCGTACATGTGGCCAAAGAACTCCAGGTTCTGGCGGGCGCTCAATGTCGGATACAGGGCGATCTCCTGCGGCACCACGCCCAGCAGGCGTTTGGCTTCCAGCGGCTGGCGGGTGATCGAGTATCCGCCGATGGATGCATCTCCGCTTGTGGGCGCGAGCAGGCCGCTGATCATCGAGATAGTGGTCGTCTTGCCAGCGCCGTTTGGGCCTAGCAGGCTGAAGATCTCGCCCTTCTGGATGTCGAACGAGATGCCCTTGACGGCGGAGAAGTCACCATAATTTTTTGCTAGCTGCTTCACTTCGAGTATGACGCTCATAGTTCCTCCTAAAGACAAGTTTGAAATATCAGGTTTAGAGACAGAGAACAATTCTTTTCAGTCGTTCATAAATAGGCGGGTGATTCACTCGGCTTCCTTTCTGAACGCAAATGCGTCGGCTTTTCATCCCAAAGATCCGCCAGAAACCGCCGAGACCGGTGTAAGCGGAGTCTCACCGCGGGAACGGTCAGGTTAAGCGCCTCAGCGATTTCTCTTTCCGAATAATCCTGCCAATAACGCAGGATGACGGCAGCGCGGTTGGTGGGATCTAGGAATTTGAGACAATTTTGCAAACGGTCCCGGTCCTGCCTTCCGGCAACTTCCAGTTCCGGTTCAGGGGCGCACGGGTCGGGCAGGTCGATCTGGCCTTCCTCGCCATCGATCATGAGAGGAAAAATTCGTCTCCTGCGAAGTATGTCAATGCAATGGTGGGCGGCAATGGAGAGCAGCCAGGTAGGGAAGGAACGTGCACGGTCGTAGCGGACGAGGTTTTGATACACTCTAAGGAATGTCTCCTGGGCCGCATCTTCTGCGGCCTCTGGCTGACCCAGCATCCGGTAACAAAGGTTATAGACCGGTTTCTGGTAAGTCTCGACCAATGCCGTGAAGGCTTTCTCGTCGCCTTGCAGAGCCAGGTTGATCCAGGCAATCTCGTCAATCATTGTGAATCCTCATGAGGCAACTTGCAGAAAAAGAGGCTTTCTCGAGAAGAACTTTCAAGCAGAAAAACAGGCATGTATTCAGCAAAACGGGTTCCTGTTGTATTCGATCTCCGCTGTATCAAGACATCGGACTTTTGGATGAATGGGGCAGGCTGATCCTTCCGGGCGCTGTCGGTGGGCTTTCACCCTCAAGCGGCATGGGAACTCTATAAGTGCCTAGCCTGCCTGCGCGATGGCTGTCAGCAGGACGATGACCGCACCCAGAATCAGGTTGATGTTCATCGCCCAAAAGAATTGCTTCAAAGCCGCGGGATTTTGGTCGGAGATGTGCGGCAGAAAAGCCCGCTCGGAGAAGACGGCCAGGGCCAGGAATGCCAGCACCAGCCCATGTTTGATTACGATCAGACTGCTCCACGGATTCGCGAAGAAGTGCCCAAGACCCAGATAACTCTGGTTGGTCAGCATGAGGTAGGCGCCGGTGACCAGGAATATCAACAGCGAACCTCCAAAAAAGGGACGCAGGCGGGCGGATACCTGCTCAAGAAGGTCGCGCAAGGTGTCTGGCTGCATCCGACGTTCGAGGACTGGCAAGTAGATCAGGCCCGTAAATAGGTAATAGCCGACCATGACAATGGTTGCCAGAACATGGAGCCAGGTTGAGATTGCAACAACAAAAGGGAACATCTCT
>DATJPX010000032.1:0-4199 GCA_035506155.1 Anaerolineales bacterium | reverse complement strand
CAGTGCGACAACCTGGTCAAGATCTACCGGATCGGAGTCGATGGCGGCACGGACGACGCCTCCCTGGAAGTCCAGGCTTTACAGGGGCTGGATCTGACGATCGCCGAGGGCGAAATCATCGGGATCGTCGGGGCCAGCGGGAGCGGGAAATCCACCCTCCTGAACATCCTGGGTGGATTGGATCGCCCCACCGGCGGGCGGGTCACCGTGGGTGGGGAGGACCTCGGCCGGCTCAGTCAACACAAGCTGGATAAGTACCGCCGGGAGACCGTCGGCTTCGTCTGGCAGTATGGAGCCCGCAACCTCATCCCATACCTGACCGCCCTGGAAAACATCCAGTTTCCGATGACCCTCTCCGGGAAGACCGGCAGCAGTCCCGAGCAGCGCGCCCGGGAGTTGCTGGAATTGGTCGGGCTTGGCGACCGCATGCAGCACCGCCTGGAGGAACTATCCGGAGGGGAGCAGCAGCGGGTGGCGGTGGCCATTGCCCTGGCGAACCAGCCCCACCTCCTCCTGGCCGACGAGCCGACCGGTGAGCTGGATACGAATACGGCGCGGTTGATCTACGACATGCTGCGGGAGTTGAACAAGAAGCTGGGTCTGACGATCGTGATCGTCAGCCATGACCCCGGGATTGCCCGGCATGTCGATCGCGTGGTCGCCGTGCGGGACGGGAAACTGGCCAGCGAGACCTTGCGGGTCAAATCCACCGGCGAAGCTCACGAAGAGGGCCAGCATAAATTCGAAGAGCTGGTCCTGCTGGACTCCGCCGGACGCCTGCACATTCCGCGCGAGCACCTGGAGCACTTTCACATTCGGCGGCGGGTGCGGATGGAAATCACCGAAACCGGTATCTTGATCCGCCCGCCGGAAAATGAACAGCCCGAGCCGGAAGCCGTCGCTGCGCACGAGGGCAAGGTCGAGGCGCCTGCGGCGACCGAACAGGCCATCCCGCCCTGGTTCGAGCGGGCTCGTAATCTGCTCCTCGCGGTCAGCGCCAAGGTGCCTTTCCTGCGCTCCTTCGGTCGGATGATCTCGACCGAAAAAGACGAAGGAGAGCATTAATCCATGAAAAAAGAGTTCTCCTCAAAATCCGAGTTCGCCGTCGAGACGAAGGACCTCTGGCGCATCTATCCCGTCCAGGGGAATGCCGAGGCGGGTGTGCCGGCTTTGCGCGGCATCAACCTCAAGGTCCCGTATGGCAAATTCCTGGCCCTCAAGGGCCGTTCGGGAAGCGGCAAGACGACCCTCCTGAACTGCCTGGCCGGGCTCGATCTGCCCACCTCCGGGTCGATCAACATCCTCGGCCACGATCTATCCCGGATGGGCGAAGAACAATTGACGGATTGGCGCCGGGATCAGATCGGCCTGGTCTTCCAATCCTTTGGCCTCCTGCCCACCCTGACTGCTTATGAGAACGTGGAGCTGATCCTGCGCATCAAGGGCGAGGAGTATTCGGCCCGACACAAGCGCGCCCTGGAGGTCCTCGAGCTCGTCGGACTGACGCCCTGGCGCAATCACCGCCCTTACGAGATGTCGGGAGGCCAGCAGCAGCGCGTGGCTGTCGCCCGGGCGCTGGCAAACCGCGCCAGGCTGATCCTGGCGGACGAGCCGACCGGTGAATTGGACAGCAAGACCACCCATGAGCTCCTGAGCTTTTTCCGCACCCTGGTGGACGAGGAAAAGATCACCCTCCTGATGGTGTCCCATGATCCCCTGGTGGACCAGCACGCCCATGAAGTGCTCTATCTCAAGGATGGCAACCTGGCCGAGTCGGCCGACTCCTAGGACGCCGTATCCGGAAACCGCTGCGAATTTCCCGGGGCGGGTCGTTTCCCTCCGCCCCACGAGGTGAGTAATGAAACGCACATTCAGTTCCATCCTGCTGGTCGTCGTTTTTCTGACCTCCTGTACGTTCAACAACCCTGCCGGTCAAGGTCCGACTCCCACGCCGACCTCCGCGCCGGCCCTCTATATGGACCCGACCCAGCCGATCGAGGCGCGCGTCTCCGACCTGCTTTCCCGGATGACCCTGGATGAAAAGATCGGCCAGATGACCCAGGTGGAAAACGGCAGTATCCAGCCCGGCGACATCAAAAACTATTTCATCGGATCCATCCTGAGCGGAGGCGACGGCAACCCGGGCCAGAACACCCCGCAAGCCTGGCAGGCGATGGTCAAGGGTTACCAGGATGAAGCCATGTCCACCCGCCTGAAGATCCCGATGATCTATGGCATCGACGCCACCCATGGCAATGCTCATCTCTACGGTGCAACGGTATTTCCTCAAGAATCGGGCATGGGCGCGACCCACGATCCCGCCCTGCTGACCCAGATCGGCCAGGTGACCGCCGAGGAGATGCTGGCAACCGGTATTCCCTGGACCTTCTCTCCCATCATCGCCGTCCCGCAGGATATCCGTTGGGGCCGCACGGACGAATCGTTCAGCGAAGACACCCAATTGACGACCGAGCTCGGCGTGGCCTATCTGAAAGGCCTGCAGGATATTCCGGCCGGCCTCAAAGCGACGCCCGGGCAGACGCTCTTCACCCTGGCGACTCCGAAGCACTACCTGGGCGATGGCGGGACGATCTGGGGTTCCTCCCGGACGGATGATTACATGCTCGACCAGGGCAACGTCCAGGTCGACGAGGCCACCCTGCGCAAGCTGTACCTGCCGCCCTACAAGGCGGCGGTGGATTCGGGCGCCTTGAGCGTGATGGCTTCGTTCAGTAGCTGGCGTACGACGAAGATGCATGCCCAGCGTTACCTGCTGACGGATGTGCTCAAGAACGAGCTGGGCTTCAAAGGCTTCATTGTTTCGGACTGGGGCGGGATCGACCAGGTCGATCCGGATTATTACAAGGCCGTCGTGACATCCATCAACGCCGGCGTGGACATGAATATGGTCCCTTCGAACTACACGGCTTTCATCCAGGTGATGCACGATGCGGTGAACAAGAAGGACATCACCGTTGACAGGATCGACGACGCCGTCCGGCGGATCCTGCGGGCGAAATTCGCCCTCGGGCTTTTCGAGCATCCCTATCCGGATGCCAGCTACATCCAGACGGTCCGTTCCGACTCCCATGTCGCCGTGGCCCGCCAGGCTGTGCGCGAGTCCCTGGTGCTGCTGAAGGACGATAACTCCGCCCTGCCGATTGCAAAGACGACCCCCTCGATTTTCGTCGCCGGCCAGGGCGCGGACGACATCGGGATGATGTGCGGCGGCTGGACGATTTCCTGGCAGGGACAGACCGGCAGCATCGATGTCGGCACCACCATCCTCAACGGGATCCGGTCGATGGTTCCTTCCTCCACGGCCGTCACCTACAATCAATTGGGTACTTTCGAAGGGCACGCCAGCGTGGGCATCGTCGTGGTCGGCGAGATGCCTTATGCCGAAGGGAAAGGCGATAAGGCCAACCTGGAGCTTTCGGATACCGATGTGAACGTGATCGACAAGGTCCGCCCCCAGGTCGACAAGCTGATCGTCATCATCCTCTCGGGCCGGCCGATGGTCATCACGAATCAATTCGATACCGCGGACGCCTGGGTTGAAGCCTGGCTGCCGGGCACGGAAGGGGAGGGCGTCAGCGACGTGCTCTTCGGGGATTATCCGTTCGTGGGAAAGCTGCCTTACACCTGGCCGCGCTGGAACGAGCAGCTGCCGATCAATGAGAACAATTCGGCCGACAAGACCGGCTGCGACGCGCCCTTCTTCCCGTTCGGGTATGGCCTGGGAGAAGCCGGCAGCAAGCCGATCGTCCAGCCGGTTTGTGAGCAGCCATGAAACTCGATCCGACCTCCCTCCAATCTGGAGTGAACCTGGGCGGATGGCTTTCGCAATATTCCGCTTACGATTACGCCCATTTCGACTCGTTTATTACCGCCGCCGACATCCACCGGATCGCAGACTGGGGCTGCGACCACGTCCGCCTGCCGGTGGACTATCCCCTGATCGAAGAGGAAAACCATCCCGGCCGCCCCAACGAGCGCGGTTTCGAATATATCCAGCGTGGCCTGGACTGGGCGCATCAATGCGGCCTCAAGGTCATCCTGGACCTTCATCGGGCGCCCGGGTACATCTTCGACAATTACCAGGCCGCCACGCTGTTCAACGACGAATCCCAGCAAACCCGCTTCCTGGATATCTGGAGCTTCCTCTCCGGGCGCCTGGGCGGCACCTCGGATTGGCT
>DATJPX010000031.1:0-3376 GCA_035506155.1 Anaerolineales bacterium | reverse complement strand
ATCTTCCTTCTGCAACGCAAGCCCCGACCCTGACTGCGACGATCCTGCCGACCCCGACCGCTTCCCCGACGGCAACCGTACCGCCCAGGCCCAACGAATACATCACCATCGCCCAACTGAACCTGTGGTATCACGGACCGGGCTGTTACGGCGGCTTCGAAGCATTCGACTGCAGCGGCAAGCGCACGACGGCCCTGACGCCCCTGCTTGGCAGGACCTATGACAGCGCCGATCCGGCAGTGATCAAGCAGCAGATCGACTGGGCGGCGGCTTACGGAGTGGACGCCTTCTCGCTCGAATGGACCACACCCAGCGAGGTTGGCGGCTCGCTGGAGCCCAATATCGACAATGCCTTCCTCAAGGCTCCCAACCTGAACAAAATCCGCTGGTGCATCTTCTACGACCTCGTCCTGCGGCTTGACCAGACTCCCGGCCTGCACGTCGATCTCAGCGGAGGAATGAATTTCAACGACCCGCAGGTCGCCAATACCTTCGTGGCGGATTTCGACCACTTTGCCAGGAAATATTTCAGCCAGCCCGAGTACCTGAAGATCGATGGCCGGCCGGTCGTTTACGTTTGGGGGACCTGGAATGCCATAGGAAATTATGCCGGGGTTTTTGCCCAGGCCCGCCAGAAGGCCCTGGCGGATGGCTATGACGTCTTCATTGTTGGGGATATCGTCCGCGCGGATGTCTTCAACAGGAGTTTGGCCGCCTCCTACGATGCCAATACCAACTTTATCATGCTGATCCCGGGTCTGTCCGCACCGAAAGACGAGGGCAAGGCCGCCGCGGCCGTCGACCAGGTGTTGGCACGCTGGCAGGCGGACATCAAAGGCTTGAAAGTGGCCGGCCGGCAGGAGACCGTCAGCCTGGAGCCGGGATTTGCCCCTCAATTCGATAATCGCCTGTTCAGCCCCGGGAATTTCGCCTACACACCTGCTTTGAGCCAGGACCAAGTCACCGCCATGGCCGAGGTGGCCCGCAAGTACGCCCAGCCGGTCGGCAGCCAGGGTTGGAAGCTGGTCTGGCTCAACACCTGGAACGACTGGGCCGAGACGACCACCTTCGAGCCGACGATCGACCAGGGGCCGAAATATCCGGCCGGCAACTATGGGTTCGATATGCTGGATGTCGTGAAAAATGTGTTTGGCCCGGAGACGTTCCCTGTATCTACCCCCTGAAAGAGTACTGAGGGTCCCATTTATTCGCCAGGGTGTGTGGCGTGCAGACCAAGGAAATCTGCATATTGGTGCACGGAAGCCTCGAATCCCCGTCGATCTTCCTCGGGCGGTTTTTCGAAGAAATCCGGGATGACTTGCAGGCCTTTTTTGCCGATGACCCGCTTCCAGGTACCGGCCACCTGTCCGTTCACCAGGATCGTCGCCGGCAGCATGCCGTTCGTGGGGGTTCGCCTTCGATAGTGGGGATAGTCCAGGGAGGCGCTGCGGTCTTTGTAAGCCAGCAAATATTCGTCGAAGCCTGGGAGCAGATATACGCTGGGCGGGAGCGGGTCCCCCGGCGGGACGGGGAGCGCCTGCCAGCCGGTCCAGCCGTCGAAGGCCACCTCGACCAGCTCGGAGCGGATCGATTCCAGCCCGGCGCGGGCTTCGGCGACCGGCAGCCCCGACCACCAGGTGAAATCCTGCAGGGTCGCCGGCCCCCGGCTCGTAAAGTACCGCCGGGCCAGCTCTGCCAGCGCAGCTTCCCGCCCTGGCAGCGGGGAAGGCGGGGCTCCCAACAGCGCGAAGATCGCCTGGTTGGCGCGCACCCCGGCCTGGTAGACCAGCCCGTCCAGGGAAGCCCGCTGGAGCATGTGGATACCGCGCTGGCCAGCGGTCGACAGGCCGTTTTGTTGAAGGATGGTGAAGAGAGCTTTCCGTTCGAGCGGCCCCTGCTTTTGCAGGGCCTGCGCGACCACGTCGTTGCTCTTGATCAGGGTGGCTTCGTCCAGCTCGAGCTCCCCGTAGCGGCGGGCGCTCCCGGCGATCAGGCGGGGCGCCAGCAGGGCCAGCAGCCAGTGGACGTCCTCCTCCGCCACGAAGTGGAGCGTGCCGCGCATCAGCCAGGTCCGGTAGATACTGCCCTCGGCGATCGACTGCTCGACCGTCGTTTCTCTGCTGCCGGGGAGGCGCAGCCCGAGCGACCACTTTGCCCCCGGGTAATCCTGGGCCTGTAACGCCAGCAGCCAGCGGACGGCTTCGGCCGGCTCCCTGGACGGGCTGGCGAAGAGCTGCTGGCTGCGGAGGCGCCGGGCGGCGATTTCCGGGTGGGCCACAGGAATTTATTTCCCGTCCCCCATCATCAACCTGGCCGCCCGTCTCCCGATTTCGACCGCGAAGTTCGTCCCGCGGTCCCAGGGGTAGACCTGGCTCATGGAAGCGAAATAGATGCCTTCGACGGGTGTCTGGATGGCAGGAATATTCTTCGAATGGTTCAAGAGCGGCACCGGCTGGGCATAGGCGGTGCGGAACAGCCAGGTCTTGCGGACCCAGTCCGGCTCGAACTTTGGGTTGAACTTCTTGAAGGCCGGCAGGAAGCGCTCCAGGATCTGCTCCTGGCTGAGCTTGAAGAATTCGTGCTCCGGCTCCAGGTAGTCGCCGACGTAGACGATGTGGTCGCCGCCGAACTTGTCGGCCGGGACGTAGTTGGTATGTTCCACCAGCGCCAGGAAGGGGTAGCCGGCGCTCTTGGGCAGGTTGTACCAGTAATAGCCTTGCTCGGAAAGCTGGTGTTTGAGGGCCAGGATCATGACCACCGCGCCCATCGACTTGAGCTCGCGCAGGCCGCGCAGGTATTCGTCGGGCAGGGACGGGACCATCCGGGCGGTCGCCTCGGGAGCGAGTGTGACCAGGACCCGGTCGAACGGCTCGTCGGTCCCGGTGCGGACCGTGATAGACCCCGAGCCGGCTTTACGCTCGATCAACTTGACCGGCGTCTGCAGGCGGATCTCCACCCCCATCCCCCGCAGCTTTTCCGCAAACAGGTTGGCGAAGTTCTGGAAGCCGCCTTCGAAGGTGCCCAGGCGGGTGGTACGGGTCTTCAGCCGGGCCCACAGCCAGGCCATGTTGACCTGCTTGTAGTAGCGCTCGCCGAACTTGCCGACCACCATCGGCTCCCACATCAGCTCGTAAACTTTTTTCCCGGCCCACTTGCGCATCCAGGCGTCCACGGTGGTCTTTTCGAAGGGCTTCCAGTTGTTCGTCAGGCGCAGGTACAGCCCGACCAGCCCGAAGCGGACCTTGTTCAGGCCCCAACCCAGGCCGGGGAACAGGATGGCTTTGACGATCGAGTCGAACGGGTAGAATTTGCCCTTGTAGTACATCACTGTCAGCGGGCGCGGGAAGAGCACCTTGTAGTACAGTCCCAGCTCGCG
>DATJPX010000030.1:0-46545 GCA_035506155.1 Anaerolineales bacterium | reverse complement strand
CCCACGGCCCGGGTGCGCAATCCCCAACGGGTATAAAACAACACCACGAAAAGTACCGCCACCAAAATGATCATGAGGTAAACCATGATGTTGTTTTCGAAAAGCACCGGTCCCAGGATCGGAATCTTGACCAGGATGGGAATGGGAAGATTGGGAAAAACGCCGGAATTATTTATCTTGTCGGAATTGATCTGCAAGTAGCGATTAGAGATGAAACTGGAGGCGCCTGTGCCGACAATGTTCACTGCCACACCGCTGATGATTTGGTCCACCTTGAATTTGATCACCAGCACGGCATGCAACGCTGCCACGATCGCGCCGGTCAACATCCCGGTCAACAATCCCAGGTAGAGATTATGGGTGAGAGTGGCGACCATGACCGAGGTCATCGCCGAGAGAAGCATGATCCCTTCAATCCCGATGTTTATCACTGCGGCGCGTTCGCTGATCACCCCGCACATGGCTGCCAAGGCAATCGGGGTGGCCCTGACCAGGGACGTATTCAACATTCCCACCAAGTCCATCGACCTACCCTTGGCCGCCCAGACAAGGAAAGCAGCCACGAAACAAAAGGCAACGACCCCGACCAGTGCATTGGTCGATCGGATTCCGCGCGCCAGTTGCCAGGCTCCCACGAAGAAAATGATCAACGCCAAAATATAAATGGCGAGCTGGGCCGGCAGGACCAGATCCGGGATCGGGATGACATTGGTATCCCCGAGCGGTGTCAGGCCCAATGTGGAATTTTGGCCGGGCTGGATATTCAAGCCAAACAAGAGGATGATTGCCAGGCCGGCGATGATCAATAGAATACCTGGGACCAGTCGGCCGCGGAGATTGGTTTTCTTTTCGTTTTGGGGAGCCGGGTTAGTTGTCATGCAGTCCTCATAAACCACTTTGTTCGATTCAAGATTGACATCCCAGCGGTCACTTCCCCCAACCGCGTGTCAAGACAGTCGTTTCTGTGCGGATCGCCCGAATGCGGTAGATCCAGCGAATGACAGCCGGTGCAGCCACAAAGACGATCACCAGGCCCTGGATGATGGAGATGATCTCGATCGGCACGCCGGCAGCCAATTGCATATTGGTCGCGCCGCTCCGCAGGGTGCCCCACAAAAAGGCCGCCAATACCACGCCCAGGGGGTGACTCTGTCCCAGCAAGGCGATTGCAATCGAGTCAAACCCATATCCGGCAGAAAAGCCTTGTCCTACCCAGTGGTCCACGCCAAGCACCTGGGTCGCCCCAGCCAGTCCGGCCAACGCCCCACTGAGCGTCATGGCAATCACAAAATTTTTCACGATGTTCATGCCGGCGTAGCGGGCGCCATCCGGATTCGCTCCGACTGCCCGGATCTCGAAACCGACCGTGGTCTTAAACAGGAACCAGTAGACTGCCACCGCCACGACCAGGGCCAGGATGAAACCCCAATTCAGGCGGATGGGATCCGGAAAGAAACGCGGCAGCATGGCAGAATTATCGATCACCGGAGTAAGAGGCCGAAAGCCACGCGCTTTCATGGGGCCGTTCAACAACCAGTCGCTCAAGAGGAAGGAGATGTAGTTCATCATGATGGTGTTGACGACTTCATGCGCCCCGGTCAGGCCCTTCAGATAACCCGGAATCGCCCCCCAGAGCGCGCCGCCCGCTGCGCCGGCCAGCAACGCCAACGGCAAATGGATGTACCAGGGCAAGCCATGAAGGCTATACCCGACAAAAGCCGAGCAGAGCGCTCCAATACCGAATTGTCCCTCTGCGCCGATATTGAAAAGGCCGCACTTAAAACCGACGGCTACTGCCAAACCGGCCAAAATATAGGGGGTGACTGCCGTCAAGCTTTCAGCAAATGGATAGATCGCTTTTAGAATTGCTTTGCTGTCGCCTGTGGCGATATAGCTCTGTAAACCGTGATAGATCTCGGTAATACTTCCAAAGGATCCATAGAATAACGCCCCATACGCCTGAGCGATGGCATTCCAGGTAGCCGCGACGGCCGCCCAAGGCGCATGGAAAAAATTCCTGTACGCCGCGATGACCGCATCGTTGGATAATGCAATGACAATTGCACCGATAATGAAGCCGGTCAGCACGGCCAGAACGGGAATTAAGATCGTCTGGAGAAGCTTTGATCCTCTTTTGGGCTGCTTCGCAGGTGCTTGGGGTTGCTGCTGACTCGCTGTTTCAGGATTAGTTGGCAGGCTTTTGGTATTCAAGTTGAGATCCTCCTAAAATACCCGCTCTACTTCGGTTTCTTTCCCATTCGCCGGAGCGGCCTCGAGGGCCTCTGACGGTTTGACTCCGGCCATGAGCAAGCCCAGGTAGGATCGGTTGACCTTGGCGGCAGGCATGATATCCACGATCTGTCCCTTGTACATGACAGCGATGCGGTCGGAAAGGGCGATAATTTCATCCAATTCCGGGGAAACCAATAGCACAGCCGTCCCTTCGTCCCTTTTTTCGATGATCCGGCTGTGGATATATTCAATCGAACCGACGTCCAGGCCGCGCGTCGGCTGGGATGCGATCAGCAACTTGATCGGACGGGAAAATTCACGCGCCACGATCACCTTCTGCTGGTTCCCGCCCGACAGCGTGGAAGCGGGAACATACACACTGGGAGTGCGTACATCGAACTGTTCCACGAGCTTCCCGGCCGATTCGATGATGACTTTCTGCTGAAGCACCGGCCCCTTTGCATAAGGTCGCTTATAGTACGTACAAAGAACCATGTTATCGTGGACAGGGAATGAGAGGATCAAGCCATGCCGCTGTCGATCCTCGGGAATATGGGCCACTCCCCTTTCCAGAATATTGCGCGGGGTAGAATGGCGGACCGGCCTGCCAGCGATGCTGACCTCCCCGCTCATCATTGGGGCCAATCCAGTCAGCGCGTAGACCAATTCCGTTTGGCCGTTGCCTTGAACGCCAGCAATTCCCAAGACTTCACCGGCATGGACCTCAAACGAGGCGCCACTTACCGTTATATTCTGTCGCTCGTCCCGAACATGCAAATTCTTTACGCTCAGGACTACTTCCTTGGGGGACGCCAATTTCTTCTTCACCACCAGGTTCACATCCCGCCCAACCATCATGGTTGCCAGTTTTTCCTGGGAGGCATCTTTGGCTTCCACCACACCAACCACACGGCCGCTGCGCAGAACGGTGATGTGATCGGCGATTGCCAGGACTTCTTTGAGTTTGTGCGTAATAAAGATGACTGATTTACCATGGGCGATCAGGGAGCGTAAAACCTTGAAGAGGCCTTCCACTTCCTGAGGCGTCAGAACCGCCGTAGGTTCGTCCAGAATCAAAATGTCCGCTTCACGATATAAGACCTTGATGATTTCAACGCGCTGCTGCGCTCCTACCGGGAGATCCCCAATGTAGGCATTCGGATCCACATCCAGATCATATTGTTTGGAAATTTCACGAATCCGCTTGGCAACCTTGGCCTTGTCCAGGAAGATACCGTTCCGGATGGGTTCCACGCCCAGCATGACGTTTTCGGTGGCTGTCATCACTGGGATCAGCATGAAGTGCTGATGGACCATGCCGATGCCGCGAGCGATGGCATCGTTCGGACCATGGATCGTCACTTCTTCGCCGTTGACGAGGATCCGGCCCTTATCCGGCTTGTACAGCCCATAGAGAATGTTCATGAGGGTCGTCTTGCCCGCACCATTCTCACCCAACAGGGCAAGAATTTTTCCCTTCTCTACAGACAGATCGATAGAGTCATTCGCAAGAACGCCCGGAAAAGATTTCGTAATTCCACGCAATTCCAATACCGGTGGCATGGACTACTCTCCTGGATAGAACCTGGGTTGATAATTTATTTAAGAAGGGCCGGGGAAGAATCCCCGGCCCTCAAACAGTACAGCTAGTTACTTCAGGAAGCTGGAAACGGTCAGTTTGCCGCTGATGATATCGGCCTTAGCCTGGGCAATTTCGTCCTTAAGGGTCTGGGGCACCTGGCTATCGAAATTGTGATACGGGGCCAGATCCACACCGCCATCGGCGAGCGTGTAGGTGACCGTTCCACCGGTGAATTTGCCGTTGACAACGTCCTGGATGGTCTTGAAAACGGCCACATCGATCTTCTTCTGGACGCTGCTCAACTCAACATCGGCATATTCGTTGGAGGAAACGAACCAGTCAGTATCCACACCGATGATCAAGCACTTCTTGCTGGTCTGGCAATAGGCAGCCGAGCCCAAACCAACCCCACCAGCGACGGGCATGATGATGTCGGCGCCTTCCTGAGCCAGGGAGGTGGCGGTATTCTTGCCATCATCAGTGGAGTTGAAGTTGCCAACAAAAGTACCCTTCTGCGTGGCAGGATCCCAGCCCAACACCTTGACGGTCGTGCTGTGCTGCTGATTGTAGTACTTGACGCCCGCGACGAAACCGTCCATGAAAATGGTCACGGTCGGGAGCTGGATGCCACCGAACGTACCGACGGTGCCAGTCTTGGTCATGCCGGCGGCCAGATAACCAGCCAGGAAAGCCGCCTGGTCGGTCTGGAAGGCCAGGCCGCGCACGTTCGGCAGGTCAGTCGAAGAACCGCAGTCCTTGCCTTCCACTGCGCCTGGATAGCAGTCGGGGTAGGTGTAATCGACAATGGCGAACTTCTGGTTCGGGTTGGCCTTGGCAGCCGTGGCGGTATCGACGCCCAGCAGGAAGCCGACGGTTACGATCAGGTCCTGCTGGTCAGTCAGCATCTGCTGGATGTTCTTGGCATAATCAGACTGCTGAGTGGACTGGAGGAATTTGCCATCCACAGGCAACTGAGCCATCGCATCTTGAACACCCTTCCAAGCCGAGGCATTGAAGGACTTGTCATTCACACCACCCAGGTCGGTGACTTCGCCAACCTTGATCTTGGGGGCTGCGGTCGGAACTGGGGGCATTGTTGTGGTCGGAAGGAGCACCGGGACGGTAGTAGGAGCGGGGGTCGTAGCTGCAGGTCCGCAAGCAGAGAGCAGCATAACAGCAACTGCTAAAAACGCAAAAACGGTCATGCTTTTCTTCATATTCTTCTTCTCCAGTTTTTTAGATGAATGGGCAACGAATGGTTTCCAAACGAACGAGTTGTTTCTTGCTGGTCGCACCTCCTTTTGAGCCGTAGGCTTGATTTCGAGACACAACTCTTACTGTCAGTATACAGTGTCTCATTAATTTAAACAAGAGAATGGCAATCTTAAGGCGTTCTTTTGCCTCACGGCCCGGTCACAACGACGCCCGTCTTGATGGCGCCCGAGAGCAGTCCCTGGTTTAGTTCCTGCATCCGGGTTTTGGCCTGGTCCGGAACGGCAGAACTCAGGTCATGGTAGGAGGAAAGGCCGATCTCACCCGTATAATCGACCGTCTGGAAGACGGAATGCCGGGATTGGGCATCCTTGGCCGCGCCGATCAATTTGACGAGGTCGGGGGCGATCATCTTCAAGACGCTCGCATACAAGTGAGGCGCCGCCACCGGCAGGATGTAATACTCGTCGAAATCCGCGCCGATGCCGTACGCGCCGCGCATCGCCGCCGCCACCAGGGCATTGCTGCCGGTCGTACCGCCGACCCCGAAGATGATGTCCACGCCGCCATCGATGAGAGAATTGGCGGTCCGTGCTCCCCATTCCGGGTCGGAGAAGGTCTTGGCCAGGCTGACATCGTTATGATAGACGACGCTCACCTGTATATCCGGCCGGATGGCTTTGGCGCCGGCCTCGAAACCGGCGCCGTAACGTCCCATCGAGAGATCCTCGTCGCTCCCGCAGACCGCTCCGACCTGGCCTGTTTTGGTCATCAGGGCCGCCAGTGCGCCGGCCAGATAGCCGATTTGATCTTCGGGAAAAACCAGCCCGACCAGGTTGGGGAGGAATTCCTGGTTGGCAGATTGATCCTGGTCCACTCCGATGAAATAGGACCCAGGATAGGCTTTTGCCGCCGCACGGGTGGCATCGCCCATGGCACTCCCGATCGTCACGATCACATCGTAGCCGGCATCCCCGAATACATCGAGGTTATCTGAATAATCCCGGGCGTCCACCGTCTCGATCGAGGCGATCCAGTCGACAACTCCGTCGGCCTTGGCCTGACGGATTCCGTCCCAGACGGCCTGATTGTAGGCCCGGTCGTCCAACTGCCCGCCCGGGGTGACCAAACCAACGCAAAAAACCTCGGGCTGTTTGCAATTGGATGCCTTTGAGGCACACCCGGGGACGAACAGCATCACCAGAGCCAAGAACAGGAAAATAGAGAGGCTTTTCTTCATTCGAGTAATCGCCGGGGTGGATATCGACATCTTGCCCGATCCGCGGGCGGCCGCCGTCAGGAGGGCATTGCCTCCCCTCGACGGACTCCCAGCATCAAGATCAGGGCAACGATCATAAATATGGGAGCGACCAGCATGATATTGTTGTAATTGTTATGGGTGAGGGCGATGATCCAGCCATTCACGTTCGGGCCGACGATCGCCGATAGCGTAGAAAACAGGTAATAAAGGCCGGTGTAGGTTCCCACCTTCGCCAGGCTGGTCATGTCCACGACCATCGGCAGGGAGTTGATGTTGATGAATGCCCAGGCGATGCCGCCGACCATCAACAGCACGCCTGCCAGTGTCAACATGCGTGGACCGCCGTCTGTCAAAGGAATGCCCACCAGCGGCAGGGGCGAAACCGGGCCGAGCAAGGTCGCCGCCGGGATGATGTACAGGCAGACCAGCACGGCTGTCAGGAGAACGATCCCGATGGAAATGGCCAGGCGCCGGCCGATTTTACTGGCAATGATTCCCGAGGGGATCGCAAAAATGACGAACAACAGCGGCAAGACGGACAGCAGGGTCGCCCCGTCGCCAGCATCCAGACCGAGGTGCTTCTTTGCATATAACGTGAAAAATGTCTCGACTGCCGCATAACCGATGAACCAGAAGAAGATCGCCAGGAACAGCCGCAGGGCGCTTTTATCCTTGTCGACCACCACCTCGCGCAGGCTGGTGAACATATTCGGTTCCTGCCCGGCCGACTCATATTCCTTGGGCTCTTTGATGAAAATGAATACCATCAAGGCGGCCAGGACGACCAAGCCTGAGCCCAGCCAGAAGGGGAAATTGGGGCTGAGCTTGTAGAGCATTCCGCCGGTCTGGAGGGCGATAATGGTTCCGATCCCGCCCATGAAATTGATGATCCCGTTGGATTGGGAACGTTTAGCCGAAGGAGTGATGTCCGGCATCAATGCCACCACCGGCGTGCGCCAGATGGCCATGCTCAGGATCAGGCTGCTGGTGCAGGCGACGAACAATGGGAGGACGGCTTGCATGGGGATCAATCCGAACGCCACTGCCGAGATCGGCGCGCCGATCAGGATGAACGGCAGACGGCGCCCGATCTTGGTGCGCAGCCGGTCCGACCAGGCCCCGACCGGCGGCTGGATGAATAATGCGGCAATATTATCCAAGGTCATGAAAAAGCCGATGAACACCGGGGACAGGTGAAACCGGTCGGCTAAAAAAATCGGAACGAATGCATTGTACATACCCCAGATGACGCTGACGCCAAAAAAACCAAATCCGAGGAGGAAAATCTTGCCGTAGTTGAATTTCATCCTGCGTCTCCTTCTCCCTTTATCTTTTTAAGCGACTTGCGGTCGGCTTCGCTCAACGGGGCATTTTCCAGCAAATCCGGCCGGCGCTTGAGAGTCCGTCGCAAGGACTGTTCCCGCCGCCATTTGGCGATCCTGGCGTGATCCCCCGAGACCAGGGTCTCCGGTACCGTCCAACCCCGAAATTCGGGGGGGCGGGTATAGTGAGGATATTCGAGCAGGCCGGTTGCGTGTGAATCATCCATCGCGCCGTCAGGGTCGCCCAAAACGCCCGGGAGCAGGCGGGCAACTGCATCGATCAGGATGAGCGCCGGGAGTTCCCCGCCCGTCAGCACATAATCCCCGATGGAAATTTCATCTGTCACGAGGTGCTCGCGGATGCGTTCGTCCACGCCCTCGTACCGTCCACATAGCAGCGCCAGGCGGGGACATTGTGAAAATTCGATGGCAATTTTCTGATTAAAAACGCGTCCCTGAGGCGTGAGAAGGATAAGCGGACAGCCCGGGGCGCTGCTTCCATCGCGAGGCCCCAACACGCTCTCCACCGCTGCAAAGACCGGCTCCACCTTCATCACCATCCCACCCCCGCCCCCGTAGGGTTCGTCGTCGGTGACGTGATGCTTATCTGCCGCCCAATCCCGGATGTTGTGTATTCGAACATCGATCAGGCCACGTTGTCGGGCGCGTTGAAGTATGCTGCTTTCAAGATAAGGGGGAAAGACTTCAGGCAGGAGGGTGAAGACGTCGAAGTCCATGGCTCAATTCTAGCCGCAAGCGAGATGTCTGACAAGAGGGCCGGCAGGGATTGACGCCCGTTTATATCAAATGGTAAGATGACTGCATGTATCTTAGAGGTTCAAAATGGAGTATGCGCCAGCGGCGTCCCCGGACCAACTGGTTCCTGATCTTCCTGGTGTTGATTTTGATCGTCATCGTCACCTACGTCGACCGTTTCATTCTACCAACAGCCCAGGTGCCGGGGCTGCCCACTGCCACCGCCACGCGAGACCCCGAATCGTATATCACCGAGGCGCAGGGCCTGTTCGACCAGGGAAAACTCTCCCAGGCAATCGATACCTATCTGGAAGCCATCCGCATCAAGCCGGACGATCCCGCCACGTACATTGCCCTGGCGCGCGTCCAGATCTTTGCGGGGAGATACGCGGACGCCCTGACGAACGCCGAAAATGCCCTGCTGTTGAGCCCCAACAATTCGATGGCCAATGCCATTCGAGGCTG
Source organism: Anaerolineales bacterium (assembly GCA_035506155.1). Taxonomy (GTDB): domain Bacteria; phylum Chloroflexota; class Anaerolineae; order Anaerolineales; family Villigracilaceae; genus UBA877. The sequence goes on along the minus strand of DATJPX010000030.1, from coordinate 37,715 downwards.
GGCGCTGACCAACCAGGGAAACTATTCCCAGGCTGACGATTCCTTGAAAACAGCATTGCGACTGGACCAGAATAACGGCCAGGCACATGCCTACGATGCCTTCCTATACGGCGCCATGTACGAAAATGGCACCGGGCCGTACGTCGATCCAATCCAGACCGCCATCGCCGAATCGCAGATCGCCATCAACCTGGCGCCCAATAGCCTGGAAGCCCATTGGGCCCGCGCCTACATTTTGCAGATCACCAGCAACTACGAACAGGCCGTCACCGAATACCAGAATGCGATCAAGATCAACAAGAATATTTCCGAGATCCACCTGCAGTTGGGGGAAACCTACAAGGCGCTTAGCTTGGTCGACGAGACCAACATCAATACTGCCCTGCAGGAATACTCGCAAGCCAATACACTCAATCCGTCTGACTACCGTCCTGCCGAGTACAGCTCGCGCGCCCTTGCATATATCGGCGATTATGCCAAGGCGGTCCAGTTCGCCGAACAGGCTGTCAAAAATTCGCCGACCGACCCATACCTGCGTGGGAACTGGGGCTATATGCTTTACAAGAATTTCGAATGGCCCGCCGCCTTGCAACAATTCGACCTGGCGGTCAATGGAGGACAATCGGAAGACGGGCAGACGATCTTGCCCCTCAATCCGACTTCCAATAGCGATACCTGGGTCTCGAAATATTTCTACGCCTATGCCATTCTGCTCGCCCAGAGCAACCGCTGCGCAGATGCCCTGCCGCTGACCCAAAAGATCCTGGACTACTTTCGCTCCGACCAGTTCGCTGCGCAGAACGTCGATTATGCCCTGAGTTTTTGCACCCCCGGCCAGGGTACACCGGTCGCCCAACCGTCGAAGACTCCCGTGGCGTCACCGACCCCATGAAACTGACCCGCCGCCGTGCGTTGTTCTACCAGCGCCGGACATCCAACCTGTACCGTCTGTTCGCCCTGGCGATCTTCATCCTTGCCGGAGGCTGGTTCACGATCCGGCTCGAAACAGGCGCAATTCGCAATCCTTTTTCCCCCACCCCCACCTCCACCCGGACGGTCAATTCCTTTGCAGCGGAAGGGGATGCCTTCTTCGATGCCGGCAACCTTAACGCGGCCGTCGACGCGTACCAGCAGGCAACCGAGGTGGATGCCAGCGACGCCCAGGTTTGGGCCCGGCTTGCTCGCATCCAGACCTACTCCTCCCGCCTGATGTCCAACGACTCCGACCGCCTGACCCGCCTGGCGGAAGCGCTGCAATCCGCCGACCAAGCCAAAACGCTCGCGCCGGACGATAGCTATGTACTGGCCGTCCGCGCCTTCGTCCTGGACTGGAACGCCGATCCGGCCCTCGACCCGCTGCGCAGCGGCGGCCAAACGGCCAACACGATCATCTTCGACGCCGAACAGGATGCCAATCATGCCCTGCAGCTCGATAGCCAGAATCCGCTGGCGTTGGCCTTCTATGCCGAGATCCTGATCGACCAGCAAAAATGGACCCAGGCGGAGCAATACATCCTGCAAGCCATCAACATCGGCCCCCAGGTCATGGACGTCCACCGGGTCTATGCGGCCTATCTCGAGTCGATCGGGGACTACCGCCAGGCCATCGAAGAATACCAAAAAGCGCTCCAGATTAGCCCCAACCTGACCTTCCTCTATATTTCGATCGGCCAGAACTACCGCACCCTGGGTTTCCGCAGCCAGCCAGGCCCGGCGCAAAACAACCTTTACCAACAATCCCTGGTGTACTTTTCGAAAGCCGCGACGATCAACAACCAGCTGCAAATCCAGGATCCGCTCCCGTACCTGGCAATCGCGAAAACGTACGCCCAGGAGGGCGAATTCTTTGCTTCCGCATTGAATGCCCAAAAAGCCATCGAGCTGGACCCAACCAATGCGGATCTTTACGGCCAGCTTGGCGACATCTACAAACGCGGCCGCAACTTCGAGACGTCCATCGTTGCCCTGAAGTGTGCCGTGCGCGGCTGTACCCCGTCTGAATCATGCACCGCTCGCAACGGCTGCCCGGCCGGCGATTCAGGAGTTCAGGTCAAAGGTCTGACGCTCAACCCCAACAGCGCGACTTACTACCTGGACTACGGGTCTGTCCTCTCGGCATTCGCCCCGATCCACCCGGAATACTGCACGGAAGTGGTGGATGTACTGACCCAGTTGAAGACTGCCTACCCTGACAACACGATCATCACCCGCAATGCAGATGTAGGCCTGTCCATCTGTGCGGAGGTTCGCGCCGCCCTGACCCAGACGCCGATCCCATCCCAAGCCAGCACACCGGTCCCGCAAATCCCGTATTACACGCCTACGCCATAGGGTCTGTCGCTATGCCAGGGGGTGTGTCAGAATTTCGTTAGACTTCATTTTCTCCTCTTGACGTCTTCCCGGAAGCCATGTATCATCGTATTAGCACTCTCTAGTGTAGAGTGCTAAAATACTGCTATCTAACTTTTCAGGAGGCGAATATGGCATTAAATCTCAAACCCCTCGGCAGCCGCGTCGTGATCGAACCCATCGAACAGGAAGAAGTCACAGCTGGCGGCATCGTGCTCCCCGAAACAGCCAAGGAAAAACCCCAACAGGGGCTGATCCTCTCCGTTGGCTCAGGCGATCGTGACGAGGACGGCAAGCGCATCCCCATGGATGTATCCGTCGGCGACAAGGTTTTGTTCGCCAAATACTCTGGCACCGAGATCAAGATGGACGGCAAGAAACTGCTCATTCTGCGCGAGAGCGACATCCTTGCCATCGTCGAAAGCAAAAAATAAGTCCAAAATTGGAGGAATGAATTATGGCAGCCAAACAACTCGTCTTTTCAGAGGACGCCCGCCGGCGCCTGCAGCAAGGTATTGATATGGTCGCCGACGCCGTTGCGACGACCCTCGGCCCGAAAGGCCGCAACGTTGCCCTCGACCGCAAGTTCGGCTCCCCCACCATCACCCATGACGGCGTGACAGTGGCCAAGGAAATCGAACTGGAAGACCCATTCGCCAACATGGGCGCCCAGCTTCTCAAGGAAGCCGCCACCAAGACCAATGACATCGCCGGCGACGGCACCACCACCTCGACCGTCCTGGCGCACGCCATCGTGACCGAGGGCCTGAAGACCCTCGCCGCCGGCGCCAACCCCATGCGCCTGAAGCTGGGCATTGAACAGGGCACCGACGAGGTCGTCAAGGCCCTGCGCAAAATGTCGCAGAAGATCGAAACCAAGGAAGAGATCGCCTCGGTCGCCACCAACTCCGCCGCAGATGCCGAGATCGGCAAATTGATCGCGGACGTGATGGACAAGGTCGGCAAAGACGGCGTCATCACCGTGGAAGAGTCCAAGTCCCTGCAGTTCGAGACCGAATACGTCGAAGGCATGCAATTTGATCGCGGGTATATCTCGGCTTACTTCATCACCGACTCCGAACACATGGAATCGGTCATCGCCGAGCCTTACATCCTCATCTACGACAAGAAAATCTCCGCCGCTGCGGATATCGTCCCGATCCTCGAGAAAATGGTCCAGATCGGCAAGCGTGAGCTGGTCATCATCGCCGAGGACATCGACGGCGAGGCCCTGGCGACGCTGGTCCTGAACAAACTGCGCGGCATGCTGAACGTCCTGGCCGTCAAGGCCCCGGGCTTCGGCGACCGCCGCAAGGCCATGCTGGCCGATATCGCCACCCTGACCGGCGGCCAGGTCATCTCCGAAGAGACCGGTCGCAAGCTGGAGACCGTCACCCTTCAGGACCTGGGCAAGGCCGAGAAGGTCGTTTCCGATAAGGACAACACCACCGTCGTCGGCGGCAAGGGCGATGCTGCCCAAATCAAGGGCCGCATCGAGCAGATCCGGGTCGAGATCGACAAATCCACCAGCGACTACGACAAGGAGAAACTCCAGGAACGCCTGGCCAAGCTCTCCGGCGGCGTAGCCATCATCCGTGTCGGTGCAGCCACCGAGACCGAGCTGAAGGAAAAGAAGCACCGCGTCGAAGACGCCCTCTCGGCCACGCGCGCCGCCATCGAGGAAGGCATCGTCCCCGGCGGTGAGATCGTCTTCATCAACGCAGTTGCCTCCCTGGACAAGGTCAAGCTGACCGACGAGGACGAGAGCATCGGTGTGTCCATCGTCCGCCGGGCGCTCGAAGCCCCCATCCGCAAACTGGCCCAGAACGCCGGCCAGGACGGTGCGGTCATCATCGAGAACGTCCGTCGCCTTGCCAAGGAACAGAATAACAAGCACATCGGTTACAACGTCATCACCGGCGAGTATGGCGACATGCTCAAGGCTGGCGTCATCGACCCGCTCAAGGTCGTGCGCGGCGCCCTCGAGAATGCCGCTTCGATTGCCGCCATGATCCTGACCACCGAGTGTCTGATCACCGACGTTCCTGAAAAAGATAAGCCCGCTGCCATGCCTCCCGGTGGCGGTATGGGCGGAATGGACTACTAAACAAGCACCCTTTGTAGGGGCGACCAGCCGGTCGCCCCTATGTCTTTAATTGGTATAATCTTGACCAATGAACCTCTCAATCCGGATGCGTTTTTCCCTCTTCCCAATCCTTCTCATCGTCCTGTTCCTCTCGGCCTGCGGGCTACAACTGGTCCCGAGCGCTACCCCCACCCCGACGGTCACCCCCACGCCGACCGCCACCCCGGTTCCGTTGGCGCTCAGCGTCAACGGGGAAGGGATTACCGTCGCCGAGTTCAATGCCGAGCTGGCCCGCTATCAGCAAGCCCAATCCGCTCTGGGCAACACCGTCAGCCTGGAAACGGCCACCCAGGCCGTCCTCGACAACTATATCGACACCCTCCTGCTCGAACAGGCAGCCATCGCCGGAGGCTACAAAGTGGACGATGCCGCGCTGCAAAGCCGCATCGACAGTCTGACCGGCCAACTCGGAGGGACCGACGCCCTGTCAGCCTGGGAAACGGCCCACGGGTATATCGACGCCGATTTCCGGTCCGACCTACGCCGGCAGATGGCGGCCGTCCAAATGCGCGACCAGATCATCGCCTCCGTCCCCAGTACCGCCGAACAGGTACACGTAAAGCAGATTCTGCTCTATAATTCAGATGCGGCGCAACAGGCGTTAGGTTACCTGAAGGCCGGTTGGACTTTCGACGACCTGGCGGCACGATATGACCCGGTGACGAAAGGCGAATTGGGTTGGTTCCCGCGGGGGTATCTCCCCGAGGCTGCCATCGAGACGGCGGCATTCGCCTTGCAGCCCGGACAGTACAGCGACGTCATCCAGACCCAGGCCGGCTATCACATCCTCTATCTCGAGGCGATCGACCCGGCCCGCCCGCTCTCACCCGACGCTTTGTTGACCCTCCAGGAGCATGCCTTGCAGGATTGGCTGGCTCAACAACGAAACAAGAGCACGATCTTATTAGCCCCGTGAGCAAGTCCCCGGAGATGGAAGATGGCCTCTTTTGACCTCAAACCCGAACCAAGACCGAAGAGCAACTCGTTGATCTGGAACGTCCTGACAGTGGTCGTGTTGCTGGGCATTTGCGGGTTGGCCTACATCTTCCTGAACATCTACTTGAACCCAACGACCTCCCGGTACAATCCTTTCGCGCCGGCGCCTCTTCCCACCCTCTTCGAGACCGAAACGCCCACGATCACCATCATCCCCCTGGCACCCACCTGGACGGATACCCCCACGCTGGTCCCTTCCCCCACCCGTACAAAAGCGCCCACCTGGACCCCGCTACCCGAGATGATTACCCCGTCGGCCACTGATACGCCTACAGACACACCGACTGCAGAAATCCCGACTGCTGCGGGGACGCTGACCGTCACAACCACCTCGATGCCCGCTTCTGCGACGATCACTTACGCGGCGAGTACGACCATCCACGCCGATTCGGCTTGCACCTGGATGGGCGTCGGCGGGACGGTGACGGGCGTCGATGGGAAACCCCTGCAATTCCAGACCGTCCAGCTGGGTGGGACGTTGAGCGGCAAGACGATCAACAAGACAATGCTCAGCGGCAGTGCACCGGCTTACGGCACATCTGGGTTCGAGTTCGTCCTCGGCGACACCCCGATCGCCTCGACCCAGGGACTTTGGATCCAGCTCTTCGACAATACCGGCACTGCCCTTACCGATAAGATCTACTTCGACACGTTCACCGATTGCGCCAAGAACCTGGTGATGGTCGTCTTTACCAAAACACGCTAATCACTTGGATTAAAAAAGCGCGGCGGTCGCCGCGCTTTTTTGGTTGGATGCCTCTCCGCTAGACTGCCACGTTCCAGTTGGCATATTTGGGAGCATTCCCCATAAGCACGTCGCAGAACAGATTCCGGAGCTTCTCCGTCACCGGTCCCATGCTGCCCGTTCCCACCGGGCGGTGGTCCACTTTGGTGACTACAGTGATTTGGGCAGCCGTTCCGGTCAGGAAAAACTCTTCACAGATATAGATTTCGGAACGATCGATCCGACGCTCTACGACCTGCATGCCCAGTTCGTTTTTCGCCAATTCGATGACCGACCGGCGGGTGATACCCTCCAGGATATTCTCGGTCACTGGCGGGGTCACCAGCACGCCGTCCCGGACCATGAAGATGTTCATTGCACTGCCTTCGGTCAGGTGACCATCTTGGCTGAGGACGAGCGCCTCATCGAAACCGGCCCGGGCCGCGTCGGTTTTGATCAAAGCCGAACTGGCATAAGCGCCGCTGATCTTGCCGCGCGCCGGGATGGTGTTGTCGTCAATCCGGCGCCAGGACGAGATGGTCACGTGGGCATTCGTCTCGTTCTTGCCATAGCTTCCGAAGGGGACGGCAAAAATGGTCAGTTCATCCTTCAGATCGTGCAGGCGGACACCAATCCCTTCATCGGCCTTATAAGCCAGCGGGCGGATGTAAATGTTCTCCTGGTAGGCATCCCGGCGCAGCAGTTCCACGGTTAGCTTGGTCAGGCTTTCGGGGGTCTGGGGGATTTCCATGCACATCATCCGGCAGGAATTCAAAAAACGCTGGTAATGGTCCTGCGGGCGAAAAACGAACAATTTTTTCTTTTCCTCATTCCAGTAGGCGCGCAGACCGCCGAAGACGGCTGTCCCGTAATTGAGGGCGTGAGTGGCGACCCCGATCTTTGCCTCGGCATAAGGCACGATTTTTCCCTGGAAATAGGCATTCCTGGGCTCCATTGAAACACCTCCAAAGATATGGTTTTGGCGTACAGTTGACTAGACATTATACCGCGCGGTCGGCGCTCAGTTCCGGCCGACTTGACTCTCCGGACTTTTCCGTGTAAAATCAATTCGATACACATCTAATTAATTTTACACGGGTGAAATTATGGACAGCCAAGAAATGCTCGACTTCGTCAAAGCTCTTTCGGATACCGATCGGCTGCGGATTGTCGGACTGCTGGGCCAGAAGCCGCTGCGGGCCTCGGAAATCGCCGCGGCAACCGGCCTGCCGTTGCAGGAAACCATCCGCCACCTGTTCCACCTGGAACACGGCGGCATCCTCATCCGCAGCGTGGACGGCGTCTACGAACTGGATACACAGGGTGTGGAAAGCCTCGTCCGGCACCAGCTCGAAGGGACACGGCCGGCCTACCTGCCCGACTCTACCATGAAAGAGGACGCCCGCAAAGTCCTGGCCGGATATCTCAACCCTGACGGGTCTATTAAACAAATCCCTCTTCAGGCTGGAAAGTTACGGGTCATCCTGGAATACGTTCTGAATGCCTTCGAGCCAAGCAATGCCTATACAGAGAAGGAAGTCAACACCATCTTGCTGCGGTTCAACCCGGATACGGCCGCCTTGCGCCGGTATCTGATCGACGCACAGATGCTCGAGCGCAAATCCGACGGGAGCCGATACTGGCGCCGTCCCGAGGATACCGAGAGGAGGCCGGAATGAGCGAGGAATTGGTCACCTTCTTCAAGGCGCTGGCCGATTCGAGCCGGCTGAAGATCGTCGGCCTGCTGGCCCAACGCCCTTACAGCGGGGAGGAACTGGCCGCCCTCCTGGACCTGAAGCCGTCCACAATCTCCCACCACCTCTCCAAGCTGGCGGAGGTTGGCCTGGTCAGCGCCAGGGCGGAAGGCTATTACAGCGTCTACCAGTTGGACGAGCAGGCCCTCCGGGCTGCGACCCGCAGCCTGTTCTCGAGCGAGCAGATGTCGGCCGCGACCGAGGATGTGGACATGGATGCCTACGACCGCAAGGTCCTGGCCGACTTCAGCCTGCCGGACGGGCGCCTGAAGGAGCTCCCTGCCCAGCGTAAAAAGCTGGAGGCGATCCTGCGCTACGTGGTCAAAGCCTTCGAGCCCGGCCGGAGGTACAGCGAAAAAGAGGTCAACGAAATCCTGGCGCACTTCCACGCGGACACCGCCACCTTGCGGCGGGAACTGGTTGGAAACGGGCTGATGGAACGCGAAGGCGGGGGCGGGGAATATTGGAAAAAAGACATCTGACAAGCAAAGAGGCGGCCGAATCGGCCGCCTCCTGTGTATCTGAAATCCGATCAGGAATGCCGGGGAGCCAGGGTAAAGCGGCGCGAATCCGACAGGGGCGGCTTCAACGGTTCGGCATCCAGCGCCATGACCCGACTGTTGGCAAAATAATCGAAGTCGAAATTGGTCGGGTCGCCGGCCTTCTTCCCGGGGATGGGCATGAGCCGGGCGGTGAGCGGCTTGTCCAGGCGCAGGGACAGGGCCGAGAGGTCCAACAACAGGGCAGCGAGTTGGGCGGCGCTGGTGTCGCCGGGCAGCGGAACTGTGTCCAGGCCGGTGCCGCAGACGGCAGAATAGAGCAACAAGTCTTTTACCGTGAGCGTCCCTTCGGCGGCGCGCCGGGCGAGGACCGCGTCCTCCAGAACCGGCAGCATCAGGCCGCTGAAACCCGTCCGGGGGAAGCGGGCGCGCTCGATCACCTCGGTCAGGATGGCCGCCGCCGCCAGCGAGCCGTGCAATCCAGCCCGTGGCACGCCCAGGCGTTCCATTGCCGCGCCGATGGATTGTGCCTCCGCCGGGAAAGGCGCCAGCGAAAAATCGATCCCGCCGAAGACCAGCCCGAAGTCGTGCGCCAGGACATCGCTGACGCCACCCAGTTGTTTGGCGTGCTTTTCCATTTCGGCGGCCATCGTCCATTGGGCGTCGCTGACCGAGCGGGCGTTCGTGAATACCTCCACCGCCAGGTCAGCGGCCTCGGTGGCCAACGAAAAGGCCGGTCCATCCAGGTTGTGATAGGCAGCCGGGAAGAAGGGCGAACCCGGTTTGACGTTCGCCAGGGCGGCAAAGCGCAAATTCGCAAAGCCGTCCGGGGTGATGGAGCTGCAGCGGGCAATCACCCCCGCGCAGGCTTCCAGGGCGGGAAAGGAGATCCCGAAGCGGGCGTCCGCCATGACCCCCGAAAAGAAGACCTCCGGCGCGGCAGCCAGCGCTTCAGGGATAATCGTATAACTCTCCAGGACCTCCGGCTGGGCCGGACCGAGAGAGGCATAGGCAATCTTGAAGTGCCGGATCTGCTCCGCAAGCTGCACCGCCAGTTTGGGAGTCTCGCCAATTTTATCCGCCCCGAGGATTTGGAGGAACGGGATGGTCGCCAGGCGGGTGGTCTGCACCTCGTAGCCAGCCTCCTCATAGGCAACCTTGGCCCGGGCGAGGAATTTCCCCGCCGCGTCGAGTTTTTTCCGGTCGAGCGGCCAGCCGGGATTGCAGAAGTATGTAATGGAGCGGATTCTCATTGATTCCTGTTCAGGAACGCCGGTCAATTCCGATTGGTTCAATTATAGCAAAAGAAAGGCGTCCGGATACCCATATCCCGCCCATTCCGAAAGAGATTCCCCCGGCCAGCCCTCTGAAGAGGGAGAAAAAACGAACCACGCTCAGGGGGCCAGGATCTCCTTGACCCGCCCAACCTGCCCGTCCGTCAGGCGGACTTTGATGCCGTGCGGGTGGGTGGGCGAGCTGGTCAGGATATCCCGGACGATGCCTTCGGTCAGCTTGCCGGTGGATTGGTCCTGCTTCAGGACAATCCGGACGCGCAGGCCAGGTTTGATATTGGCGCGCCGGTTACCAAGTTGTTCGGGTTGGCGGGCGAGTGTCATCGTGTCGACAAGCCTTTCATCAAGATTATTTCCAATTTGTAAGCGCCCAGATCACACCGTATACCACCAGAGCCAGCAATCCCAACCCGGCGACGAAGCGGAAGCGGAAAAGAATCCCCTGGAGGGCATTGCGCAGCTTCGACTTGCCGGGCGGAGCCTTCCTGAAGGAGGCCTGCCAGAGAAAGGTCACCCCAGCGAGCAGGCAGACGCACCAGGCAAAGACTAAAACGGCCACGGTGACCGAATTTTTGGGGATTTCGTGGATCAGCATGGAACTCTAAACTACCTTTTCAAAATAATCCAATTCCATCAGGATGTATCGGTCCATTCCCATCAACGACGTCCTCCGAGCCACGACTCAGCTCAACAACTCCCCGGCGAATTTCAGGAAGGCCTGGACGTCCTCGAAATTGCTGACCAGTCCTAGCGAAACGCGTACCGCCCCGGAGGCCTTGTCGTCAATGCAGGTGCGGAAATCGTCATAGGTCAGGCGCTGGGTATGGCCGGGCTGGGCAAAGCAGGCAGCCAGCTCCATTTTCGAGATGTGCAGGGCAATCTCACCCGCGCCGGGGTTGCAGAAACAGCCCGTCCGGAGGGAGATGTTGTGTTCGCTGGCCAGCCGGTCGATCGTGCGAATGTCTATGGGACGGTCATCCCGGTCGAAGAAGTTGATCGTCACCGCACCGCCGCGTTTCTCGATGGAGAGCGGCCCGTAAATGCGCGCCAGCGGGACCCCGCTGCCGTGTTTCATCGTCGAAAGTTGCTCCAGCAGCCAGCCGGTCAGGCAACGGACGCGCTCATGGATGCGCTCATAACCGATCGATTCAAGGTGTTTAAGGCCAATTTCGACCGCCGGGATGTTAAGATAGTCCACCGTTCCATCTTCGAAACCGGCCGGAGCCTCGGCCAGGTAGTACTTGTCGCCCTGGACGGAAGCCACGGTGATCGTCCCGCCGGCGAACCAGGGCCTGCGCAGCTTGCCCAGGACGGCTTTGCGGGCGAGCAAAACGCCCAGACCGGTCGGGTAACCAAACATCTTGTAAAAGGAGAGCGGGACGAAGTCCGGCTTGACCTTCCCCAGGTCGAGCGGATTGGTCGGGGCGAAGGCAGCTGCGTCGACCAGCACGTCCCAACCCCTGGCATGGGCTTGCTCGATCCATTCCAGCGGGTGCTGGACAGAAGAGAAGTTGGACTGGGCAGGATAGGCGAAAAGGTTGTTACGGCCTTCCGCCGCAAGCTCAAACGAGGCTGCCAGCATTCCCGCGTCGACGCGCATGTCCGGCAAAGCCACCGGGATGTAAGTCACCTCGGCGCCCTTGCTATGGGCATATTCCCGAATCCCGTTGACCGAGTTGTGATTGTCGAAGGTCAGCAGGTACCGATCACCCTGACGGAACGGATAGGATTCCCCGACCAGTTTGAGGGCGCCGCTGGCGTTCTGAGTGAAGACGACCACGTACTCCTCGGGCGAGGCGTTGAAGAAGGCCAGTACGGATTTACGAGCTTCCTCCACCAGGCGGGTGGCGGCCTGGGAGGACGGATTGAGCGAATGGGGATTCCCGAACAAGCTGCCCAGGAGGAGTTCCTGGTGTTTGCGCACCTGGGACTCGGCGTACAACCCGCCCCCGGTGTAGTCCAGGTAAACCTGACCGAGCCGGTCCAGGCGGGCATAGTCACGCTCGCGCAGCTCGTCGAGGTCGTGAGTCTGATCGTAAGCGGGATATTTTTGAATGAATTCCGCGTAGGCGGACATGCGTTCTCCGTTCTAAAGAAGCTAAGGGGTCGGGGTCGCCGCTTCCGCCTGTGGCCAGTCGATCTTTCGCCACTGCGAGTACCCGTGTTTCTCGACCGAGTAGATCCGGGCGCTGGACGGGGCAAGACAACCGGGCTCGTCCGTCACATTGATCCCCATCACGCCTTTATTTTGATCGTAGGCGGGAACGTATCCGATCGGGACGAAAACCTGCGTGCCGCCCTGGCAAACCCAGGCTTCGACCAGGTAACCGCGATAGTCGTCCTTTGCCATGGATACCGCCGTCCAGAAAACCGTGACCACGCTCCCGGCGCGGGTCGCGTTGGCGACCGGAGGCTGATACTGGTTCGAATAAAGCAGCATGGAGTAGGTGACCGGAACGGTCGCCAAGTCGCCGGTATTGATCCGGACCATGATCGCATCGAGCCAGCAGGGGTTCTTCCAGCCGGTCATATTCTGCACGTACAGCCAACTGCCGTCCAGGTTGCGTCCGATGACTTCCAGCGTTGTGGAGGCGGCGAATTCGGTTTTGTAAAGATATACACTGCCCGGCCCGTACAGACAGGTGGTGTGTTCGGTGACGGTGACGACCACCGGCTCGGGAGTCGGTGTAATGCTGGGAAATGGGTTGATGTTGGGAGAGAGGGTCGGTATGGGCGAAAATACCGGCGTAAGCGACGGCGTAACGGTGACCGGGACTTCGACGACCCGGGTGATCTCCCGGGTGACTTCCTGCGTCGCAAGCTGGGTGACCACCTGCGTCACCTGGACAGTCTGGATGACCGGCGTCTGGACAGGCAGCGGCAGGGAGAAGTCACAGGCGCTCAAGGCGAAGGCCAATAGAAGCACCAGGCCGAACTGCTTCAACAGGCGGGTAGATGGGGATCGGGTCATAGACTCTCCTGGGCCGGGGGCGGGTACCGGTCGATGGACCGAAACAACGAATACATTTCGAAGGTCAGGTCAACGGCTGGATGCATCGGAACGGGTTCCGCGGTGCGAAACGTCGTACTTCCCGAATTACTGCGCCGGCCAGAATATTTTCTCCCACTCCGCAAACCCGCGCCTGCCGACCGAGACAATGTGGGCGGTGGAAGGCCCGGCACAGCCGGCTTCATCCTTGATCTGCACCGAAATGGTGCCGGTATTTTTGGCATACGTCTCACTCACGAAAACCGGCAGGTGGACAAGCTGCCCACCCTGGCAGACATAGGCGTCGATCAAATAACCCTGCACCTCGTCCGCCGACATGTAGACGGCCTTCCATGAAACAGTCACCACGTCTCCGGCCCGTTTGGCGTTCGCGCTGGGAGAGCCGAATTCATATTCGCTTTTGGGCAGCATGGTGGTGACGGTAGGAAGATCTTCCACCTGGCCGCTTTCGAGCTGTGCCTGGCCGGCCTGGATCCAGCAGGAGTTCCAGTCGCCCACCTCCTCGATATCGATCCAGGAACTGTCCTCGCTGCGTCCTACCACTTCCACCTGCTGTCCGGCCGGGAAGCTGGTTTTATAAGTGAAATAGGTTGCCGGCCCATGCAGGCAATCGGTATACTGCGGCAGCGTGGCCAGTGGCAGCCCGGAAGAGCTGGGCGTGGATGGGTCCGGCGTGGAGGTGGGAGTCGGGGTTGGGCCAGGCGTGACTGTCACGGGAACCCCGATCACGCGGGTCACCTCCTGGGTGACATCCTGGGTCACGAAACGGGTGACCACCTGGGTCACCACCCTTGTTTGGAGCATGGGGGTCGATTGTACGGGCGAACAGCCGCTTCCGGCAATCAAAAGCGCCAGGGCGAAGGGAATGACCAGGCAACGATTTACGAGGGTTTGGGTCTTTTGCATACTGTCTCGACATCCAGGTGGGAAAGATGGGTCAGGGAGTGGCTGTGGCGGTGGGGGAGCTGTCAAAGCCCGGCCACGGGATCATGATGTAACTGGTGTAGCCGTGTTTTTCAACGGCATAAAAGCGGGCCCGGGAAGGCACGTCGCAGCCGGGTTCGTCGGTGATCTCGACAGTGGCCATGCCGCCCCTTGCGATCAAAGCCTGGTTCTGGTAGTAATCCGTCACGTAGCCCACCGGTACGAAGACCTGCTTGCCGCCCTGGCATACCCAGGCCTCGATCAGGTAGCCGCGATAATCGTCCTCGGTCATCCAGATCGGCCTGAAGAAGACCGTCACCTTGTTCCCGACGCGATTGGCGCTCGCGATGAGTGCCCAGCCTTTGACCGGGTAAAGGACCGAGTAAGGCAGGGCAATCCATAGTTCGGGTACGCTCTTGATATCTCCCGAAATGAACTTCACCAGATCCGTCTGGATCCAGCAGGCATTGGAATCCTTGTCGTCGCCAGCCTTGACGGCCACCCAGGAGCCGTCCTCGTTACGTCCGATCACCCGCATCCAAACAGTGGCATTCAGCCCGTATTTGTAAAGGTAGGCGGTGCTGGGCCCATACCAGCACCCGGCATGCTTTAGGATCGCCACCAGCGGTGGATTCCATGTCGGGGTCGCCGAAGGAATGTGCGTACGCGTGGGGGAGGGCGTTGGTGTGGCGGTTTCGGCCAGGGTCGGTGTGAGGGTTGGAGTAAGGGTGACAGGTTCGTCCACCAGCCGGGTTACCTCGGAGGTCACGACCTGGGTGACCGCCTGGTCGACCACGACCGTCTGGACAACCGCCTGGTCTACTATTGCCGGCGGAACAGGCTTTGGCGCACAGGCGGCAGCGATCAAAACGAGAAGCAAAGCAGCCAGGCAGGCTGGGGTGAATCTAGATGGCCCGTGAAGTGAATTCATAACATCTCCTGAGCCCAATTGTAGCACCGCTTCGGAATCGCTCTTTCAAAAATGTCAGGTGGGCCGCCTGTTGCCGGACGCATCCACTTCCAGCCACTTGCCCGGCCCGGTGACCTATGGTATCATCCCCGAACAACCTAATAGCCCTAATCGGCACTCTTATCCAGAGAGGCGGAGGGACCGGCCCGTTGAAGCCTCAGCAACCCCACGAGCGCGTGAAAGGTGCTAAATCCGGCAGTAGGTGTAATCCCAAGGGATTATCCTAGTTCTGGAAGATGAGAGGGCAGCCGTGCACTCAGTGCAATTGCCCTTTCGCCATGAAGGGCAATTTTATTTCCGAAAGGGTAAACAATGACAACCACTTTCATGTCCTCGCCCAAACTGCTCTTCACGTCCGAATCGGTCACCGAGGGCCATCCCGACAAATTGTGCGACCAAATCGCCGATTCGGTGCTGGATGCCTGCTTCGAGCAGGATCCGATGAGCCGGGTGGCCTGCGAGGTCGCCACCAAGACCGGCTTCGTCATGCTGCTGGGCGAGATTACCACCAACGCCTTCGTCAACTTCGACGAGCTGACCCGCAAGGTCGTCAAGGAGATCGGCTACGATTCGAGCGATAAAGGTTTCGACGGCAATACCTGCGGCGTCCTTTCCGCTATCGCCAGCCAGAGCCCCGACATCGACATGGGCGTCAGCAAATCCCTGGAAACCAAGGACGGTGACAAGGATCCGGTCGACCTGATCGGCGCCGGCGACCAGGGCATGATGTTCGGGTATGCCTGCAACGAGACCGAACAGCTCATGCCGATGCCGATCTACCTGGCCCACAAACTGACCCGAAAAATGGCCGAGGTGCGCAAGGCCGGGACCCTGCCCTGGCTGCGCCCGGACGGCAAATCCCAGGTGACGGTCGAATACGCCTTTGGCAAGCCCAAGCGCATCGACACCGTCCTGGTCTCCACCCAGCACTCCCCGGACGTCTCGCACGCCGACATCGAGGAAGGCATCATGGAGCACGTCATCATGCCGACCATGCCGGAGGGCATGACCGACAAGTCCCTGAAGGTTTTCGTCAATCCGACCGGGCGCTTCGTCATCGGCGGGCCGATGGGCGACGCCGGGGTGACCGGGCGCAAGATCATCGTCGACACCTACGGCGGGATGGGCCGCCACGGCGGCGGCGCCTTCTCGGGCAAGGACCCGACCAAGGTGGACCGTTCAGCCGCCTACGCCGCCCGCTGGGCCGCCAAGAACGTGGTCGCCGCCGGACTGGCCGAGCGCTGCGAAATCCAGGTGGCCTATGCCAT
The DNA here is from genome assembly GCA_035506155.1 of Anaerolineales bacterium. GTDB lineage: Bacteria > Chloroflexota > Anaerolineae > Anaerolineales > Villigracilaceae > UBA877. The sequence continues at coordinate 21,782 of DATJPX010000030.1, read as the reverse complement.
CGGCGTGGCCCATCCGCTCTCGGTCAACGTCGAGACCTTCGGCACCGGCAAGATCGCCGACGAGAAGATCGGCCAGCTGATCCTCGAGCACTTCGACCTGCGCCCAGGTGCCATCATCCGTGACCTGGACCTGCGCCGCCCGATCTACCGCAAGACGGCCGCCTACGGCCACTTCGGCCGGGACGACGTGAAGTTCCCATGGGAGGATACCAGCCGGGCAGCCGCCTTGAAGAAGGCCGCCGGATTATAGCCGCCCATTGCGACGCACTTCGGAAGTGCGTCGCAATTTCTTTATCATGATCCTTCTGCTGCTTTCCTCCCTCGCCTGCCTGACCGGCATCGTCCTCGTCACCTGGCTGCACAATCAGGGCCGCATGAACGTGGTCGCGACGCCCGCCCCGGCCCCGAGGAAAGCCCCGCGCATCTCTGTCATCGTCCCGGCCCGGAACGAAGCCCGCAACATCCGGCGCTGCGTGGAATGCCTGCTGGCCCAGGAGTACCCGGATTTCGAATTGCTCGTCCTGGATGACCGCTCGACGGACACCACGCCGGAACTCCTGAGTGAGCTTGCCGCCCGGGACCCGCGCTTGAAGGTCCTGCCTGGGGAGGAACTGCCGCCCGGTTGGGCCGGGAAGCCACATGCCCTGTACCAGGCGGCGAAGGCGGCCCGCGGCGAGTGGCTCTGTTTCGTCGACGCGGATACCTTCGCCGGGCCGCAGGCGTTGGCCTCGGTGTACGCCAAAGCCGGCGAAGCCGGAGCGGACCTGTTCACCATCATGACCAGGCAGGAGGTCGAGACATTCTGGGAACGAGCCGTCCTGCCGCTGGTCTTCACGGCTCTCTCGGTCGGATTCTCACCCCGCAAGGTTAATGATCCGCACCGCAAGGATGCCATTGCCAACGGGCAATTCATCTTCATCAAGCGCTCCGTCTATGATGCCGTCGGTGGGCACGAAGCGCTCAGAAATTCCATCGTCGAGGACAAGGACCTGGCCGTGCGGGTCAAGGGGGCCGGCTACCGGCTGGTCATGGCAGATGGACGACAGGTAGCCGCGACGCACATGTACGCTTCCCTCTCCGAGATGTGGGAGGGTTGGACGAAGAACATCTTCCTCGGCCTGAGCGGTTCGGCCGGGATGCTCCTCCTCGGTGCGTTCGGGGCTTTCCTCTGCCTGGTGGCGGCGCTGGCCCTGCCTCTCTGGCTGCTGGCTGGGCTGGCTTGGTGGGCCGCAGTGCCCGGGTCTTGGGCATGGCTGGTCGTCGCGCAGGCGGCCGCGCTGTGGGGTTATTTGGTCCTCTGGCGCTTCCTGGTCCTGCGGGATATGAAAATTCCGGGCTGGTACGCGTGGACCGTCCCGCTCGGGACAGGTGTCTTTGCTGCCATGATGTTCGCTTCAACATGGAAAGTCCTCACCGGCCAGGGAGTCACCTGGAAGGGCAGGAAATACAATTCCCACACATGAAAATACGTATCCGTAGGGGCGAGCGGCCGCCCGCCCCTGCTTTTTTACGCCTGCTTTTTTGTCAACCGGGACAGGACGAATGTCATTAGGAGGGGGGAACAAAATCTGTATAATGGATTCATCTTACTGGTGGGCTTGGCTGCATTTCATTCCGTTTCTGGCGAAGGAAGATGCTCAAGAAAATATTGCTTCTGGTCGGCATTCTGGTCTTTGTGGCCGCGCTGGGCCTCTTCGCCTGGGCGACGGACGCGTCTTCCTACCTGGGCCACGAACCGTCCACCTGCAACAACTGCCATGTCATGGACGCCCAATACGAGAACTGGACCCACGCCGCTCACGCCCGGGTCGCTGTCTGCGTCGACTGTCACCTGCCCCACCAGAATGCCGTCAGTTACTACCTCTACAAGGGTTATTCAGGGATGAAGGACGTGCTGTCCTTCACATTCAAGACCTACCCCGACTCGATCCGCGCCACCCAACAGACCGACCAAATCATCCAGGCCAACTGCATCCGCTGCCACTCCGATACGGTGGAGAACATCGTCGCCGGTCCGCAGCCCTTCGACCGATACTGCTGGAGTTGTCACCGCTCGGTTGCCCATGGCGAACGCGGCCTGACCCTTTATCCTGAACAAGACTCAGAGGTCTACAAAAAATGAGAAAATACGCCACCACCATCATCCTCGTCGGCGTCATCGTCGTCTTGGCGGCTGTTCTGGCCGGAGTGCTGGTCTTCCTGAAGAACCAGCCGCCTCAATCGCGGACCTTCCAGCCGGTGACGACTGTCAAGCCGCTCGAACCGGACTCATCCATCTGGGGCTTGAACTACCCTAATGAATACTCCAGTCTGCTGGCGACAGCCAACAATGACACTCCCACTTTTTACGGCGGCTCGGCCCAGAAATCCTATCTCGTCCTGGATCCGCGCCTGGTGATCCTCTTCGCCGGTTATTCCTTCGCCAAGGACTACAACCAGCCACGCGGCCATCAAAACACGATCGTCGATGTCCAGGCCACTAAACGTGTTACCGCCACCACCCATGCCACCTGCTACTCCTGCAAATCCTCCGACAATCCCGGGCTTTGGGCACAGATGGGCATGGAAGCCTACGACGCCCAACTGTTCTCCGCCATGACCCCGAACATCAAGGACCCGATCGGCTGCGCCAACTGTCACGAAGCCGGGACGATGCGCCTGATCATCACCAACCCGGCCGTTGCGGCCGCCCTCAAGTCTGAAGGCATCGACTGGACGACCTACACCCGCCAGCAGATGCGCTCTCTGGTTTGCGCCAACTGCCATGTCACCTATTACTTCGCCGGCGACAACAAGGTGCTGACGGTCCCGTGGGGGGACGGCATGCGCGTCGAAGACATCATCAAATTCGAGGATGACGCCAATACGTTCGCCGACTGGACCTACCCCGGCACCGGCACGCCCATCATGAAGGCCCGCCACCCGGATTACGAGTTATATACCGCCGACAGCACCCACTTCAAAGCCGGCGTGTCCTGTGCGGACTGCCACATGCCTTACGTCCGCGATGGCGCAATGAAGTATTCCAGCCACGATATTATGAGTCCGTTGCTCGATCCTCAGCGCTCCTGCGGCCAGTGCCATACCGACGTGGATGTGGTCCTGGCGCGGGTCAACGTCATCCAGGACACGGTCCATGCGGCCAAGATCCAGGCCGAGGATGCCCTGATCGACGCCATCACCGCCCTGCAAGCTGCCACGGCCAACCCGAACTCCGATCCGGCCCTTCTGGCCGAAGCCCGCACGCTCCATCGGCATGCCCAGTACATGTGGGATTTCATTTCCTCATCGAACAGCATGGGCTTCCACAACCCCGACGAGGCGCTGCGCATCCTGCAAAATGCGACCGACTTGGCCCGCCAGGCCCAGATGAAAGCCGCCCAGGCTGCGAATGACCCATCCCTGCTCAAGACCGGGGTGTACGACAGCCTGGACCCCAAGCCCACTCCGGCGCCGTAAAATTCAAATCCCCGGCATATCGAAATGCCGGGGATTTTATATGCCACGCCTAGGGGCGGGTCCCCCCTCGGGGACTACGCGCGATCCGCCCCTACTGATTAAGCACTGCTGCGAGCGGGGCCGGCGCCTGGACCTGGAGGCTGCTGCCGGAGGCTTTCGCCTTCTCCACGTCGCGTGCCCACAGGTACAAGCAGGTATGGTACGCCGTGGCCGTGTAAGAGGTGACCACCGTGGCGATCATGATGAAGATGCCAGCCAGGATAACGCCCAGGCCGATGCCGGTCACCAAGCCAAAGGTCGAGCTGTTCGTCAGGGTGACGATGCCCAGCCCGGCGCCGAAGCCCAGGGCGATGCCGATCGCGCCCAGCAGGAAGCCGATCAGGCCGTTGACGGCCCGCACGCCGACCGTGCTCAATCCAACCAGGAGCAGGTTGTCCTTGACGATCTGGCCAGCCCGCTTGAGGGCATCCTTGAGGTTGACATTCTCGATGACCATGGCCGGCAGGATCAGGAAAGCCGCCTCGGTCCAGACCGTATCGATCAGCCCGGCCAGCATATTGCGTCCAGTCGAGCGGCCCCTGCCGCGAACGGCGCTCTTCAGCACGCTGACCGCCGTCGATGCCGCCGCCAGGCTGAGGATGTTCGGCCACTCTTTTTTAACGATCCCCCAGGCCTTCTCCATTACTCCATCGCCTTCGGCGAGGAAACCGTAGACCAGGTAGATGGTCATGGCCGAGAAGATGTACCCGACCGAGTACTGCGCAAAGACGAGCAGCACGCCGCAGACGAACAGCAGCACCTGACCGACCGCGCCCCGGTCACCAAAAATGAAGCCGACCAGGCCCATTGGGATGAGGAAAAGGATCGAGACAAAGAAACCGACGAGCAGGGAATAAATCGTGGGTTTGATCAGGTCCCTGTCCTTGAAGGCCATCGACCAGGCTTCCCGCAGGAATGACCAACCCCGGCTGAAACTTTGCATGCAACACCTCCAGAAATGAATATGGCTTGATTATAGCAAAGGTAAAGTTCCGTGTGTTTTACTGTTTGTACGCCACCATCACCCCGTCCCGCACCGGAACCAGGGAGACGATCCAGCCGGGGTCGCGGGTGAGCAACTCGGTTAGCTTGCGGACGCTTCCGGTCGCCGGAGTTTTGTCCCCTGCGTCGAAGATGCGTCCATGCCAGAGCATGTTATCCACGATCAGGACCCCGCCGGGGCGCAGTTTTTCGGCGATGACCGGGAGTGAGTCGGCGTAGCCCTCCTTGTTGATGTCGTTGAAGATCAGGTCGAAGGGGCCAGCCGTCTCGCGCAGGGTCTGGACCGCCTCGCCGACATGATACCGAATCATTCCATCGTAGCCCAGCGTGGCCAAGTGTTTGCGGGCCTGTTGGGAGAGTTCCTCATCCCAAACCACGTGATAGACCTCCCCGCCGCCGTTTTCGGCCACTGCGCGGGCGAACCAGGCTGTCGAATAACCGAATCCCGAGCCCAGCTCGAAGATCCGCCTGGCGCCGATCATGCGCGCCACCTGGTAGCACAGCGCCCCGGAGGCCGGGCCGACGATCGGAAAATCGATCTTCCCGGCGTGGTCCTCCATTGCCTGCATTTCCGCGGCGCGGGGCGGCACCAGCCCGTCGATATAATCCATAACATATTCGGGGATCAAAGGTTTGTCCATCCGGATTCTCTCCTACAGGAAACGGCCCTCATACCAGTTATTGGGATAATTTTACTCCTATTTCTCGGCCCATGGATGAAAACAGGTTGTAAATGCCCTTCCAAATCCCTGGTGATATACTTATTCCATGGATTTCAGCACCCGCGGTATCCAGTTCTACCCCGAATATTTCTTCCAGGCTTACTACCGGCCCGAGGAAACTTTCAATCCCGCCTCGGGGGCCGACGATCGTCTCCACCTGGTCCTGGTGGAAGGCGGCAGCGGGCTGCTGAACCTTTCCGGGCGTCTGCTGGACTTCATCGCCCCGGCCCTGATCTTCATCAACGAAAAAGAAATCCCCAGCCTGGAGCATAGCGCGGCCCTGAAAGCCCGGGCGATCCTTTTCCACCCAAGCATCGTCAACAGCGGATTCACGTTCAAATCCATCCGTGAGGAACCGCCAGGGGACCCGCTGGTCTACTGGCAGGATCGTTCCAGCCTGCGCCCGTTCCTGGTCCGCGGGGATGGCTTCACCGGCCTGCTCCCGCTCGGGCCGCTGTCCACCCGGCGGGCGGTGGAGTTGTTCGACTCGATCCGCCATCAACTGGTCGACCAGCCGGACAATTACTGGGTATGCCGCAGCCGCTCGTTCATCCTGGAGCTGCTTACGCTGGCCGAACAGATGGTCATGACGCCCGAACACATCGGGACCACCCTGGCCAGCGCACCGGCCCCGTCGCCCCAATTGCCGGAGCATCCCGACCTGCTGGGCGAGAACAGCGCAGCCGGGCATATCATCCTTTACCTGCACGCCCATTATGCCGAGAAGATCACCATCCCGGCGTTGACGCGCACGTTCCATACCAACCGCACCACCCTGGCGGAGCAGTTCCACCGCGCCACCAGCATGCCGGTCATGACCTACTTGGCCCAACTGCGCATGCGCCAGGCCTCCTTGCTGCTGCGGGATACCGTCCTGCCCATCTCGGAGATCATGCTGCGGGTCGGATTCCAGAACGGCACACATTTTTGGCGGACATTCCGCAAACATATCGGCATCTCGCCGACCGAGTACCGCGAGCGGTATTGCTGGCTGATGCGGCCGCAATAGCTGACAATCCGCACACAACGGCTGTCTTTCCGTCATTCTCCTTTGGGGGCATCCTTCTTATACTCCACCGTAAATCAACGGAGGAGCAGGCCATGAAAACATTCCAAATCCTGATCTGTGCAATCCTGCTGGCAGGCCCGGCCCTGACCGGCTGCAGTGGAGCGAAGCCCACCCAGGCCCTGTCCGCGCCGGGAGCGGTCCTGTGGACCTTCCAGACCGGGGAGGCCGTCTGGTCGCCGCCGACCGTCAGCGACGAGGTCGTCTATTTCGGCAGCGACGACAAGTCCGCCTACGCGGTGGATCTGCATACCCACCAACTGCGCTGGAAGTTCGCCACCGGCGGAATCGTCCGCTCGCGCCCGGCCGTCGCCGACGGGGTGGTCTTCGTCTCCAGCGACGATGGCGTGCTGCATGCCCTGGACGCGGCCGCCGGGACCGAAAAATGGCAGGCTGACCTCGGCTCCGCCAGGATGCCGGTCCGGGGTGAGTTGGGCAGCGGCTACGATTACCAGCAGTCCTCCCCGGTTGTCGCAGACGAAGTGGTCTACGTCGGCAGCGGGTCGGGGGAAGTGGATGCATTCAAGGCCGCCACCGGGGAACGCCTCTGGCAGTTCATGGCGACGACCCGCGTTCGCTCCTCACCGGCGGTCGCAGACGGCAAATTGTACATCGGCGACGGGAACGGCAACTTGTACGCCCTGGACGCTGCGACCGGGGTCGAACTCTGGAAAGCCCAGGGCTGCGACAACCCAACCCCGGCCGTGGCGAACGGCCTGGTCTACTGCGGCAGCCGCGGCACCCTTCAGGAGCAGGCTTGGGATGCCGCGACCGGCGAACAGCGCTGGCGATTTGCCGTCGGGCACTCATGGATCGAGTCCTCCGCCAGGATCGCGGACGGCACACTCTTCGTCGGCAGCTCGGACGCCGCCACCCTGTTCGCCCTCGATCCCCAGACTGGCGAATTGAAATGGCGATTCGGCCTCATCGGCGACGCCTGGTGTTCCCCGGCCATTGCAAACGGAGTCGTCTATATAGGCGGATACAGCAGCGGCGCCGATTCGGATTTCTACGCAGTCGATGCAACCACCGGGAAGTTGAATTGGAAACTATCCATAAGAAACGGCGTGGTCTCCTCCCCAACAGTCGTCGACGGAATCGTTTATTTCGGCGGGATGGACGGCAACCTTTACGCGGTCCAGGGATGAGGGTGGTCGAACAAGCAAACCGCCCGGGAGAATTCGCCGGGCGGTCTTGTTTTACAAGAGGCTTGGCGGGTCCACCTCGACTCTCCAGCCGGACAGGTTTTTGTCCCGCAAAAGGCTGGCTGGATCGGGTCCGCGCAGGACAATCTGCCAACGATAAACCCCGTTCAGGCGAGAGAAGAAGCAAGGCGCCGGTCCGATCAGGGTGGTCTGGCGGCGATCGTCCACTTCGAGCCAAGCCTGGATCTTTTCAGCCAAGCGGCGCGCCTCCGCCTCGGCCCTGGCCGGGTTCCCCTCGCGGGTTTCCAGGCGCACCAGCCGCCCGAAGGGCGGGTACCCCAACCGGCGGCGATACTCCAGCTCGCGGTCGTAAAAAGCTGCATAGTCGTGCCCGGCGGCGGCCCGAATGGCATAGTGCTCGGGCTGGAAGGTCTGCAGCACAACCCGCCCGCCCAGGCTGGACCGCCCGGCTCGGCCGGCTACCTGGGTGAGCACAGCAAAGGTCCGTTCGGCGGCAAAGGGGTCGGGCAGGTTCATCCCCACCTCGGCTAACACGATCCCCACCAGGGTGACCCGTGGTAAATCCAGGCCCTTGGCGAGCATCTGCGTGCCGACCAGCACGTCCGCCCGCCCGGCAACGAAGTGGCTCAGGATGATCTCGTGGGCGTCTTTCCGGCGGGTGGTCTCCCAATCCCAGCGCAGGGTCCGGGCAGCCGGGAAGAGCGCCTGCACCTCCGCCTCGACTTTCTCGCTGCCCAACCCGTATGCCCGGATCTGGCCGCTGCCGCAGTTCGGGCAAACTTTTGGGACCTGGCGCTGATAGCCGCAGCGATGGCAGCGCAGGTTCGCCGCCTGTCCATCGAGGTGTTGAGTGAGCGGGGCGTCGCAGCGCGGGCAGCGGATGGCCTGCCCACACTCCCGGCAGAAGACATAGGTGGCAGTCCCGCGCCGGTTGAGGAACAGGATGGCCTGCTCGCCCTTCCGGAGCACATCCCCCAGCGCTTCCGCCAGTTGTGTGCTGAAGATACCCCGGTTGCCGGATTTCAATTCCTCGCGCATGTCCACCACCCGGACCGGCGGCATGCTCCGGCCTTCAACCCGTTCCGGGAGTTCGAGCAGGCGCAGGCTTTCCCCGACCCCGGCCTGCTGGCGCAAGACGATCGGCGGGGTGGCCGAGCCGAGCACGCAGGCCGCCCCGCGCAGCCGGGCGTATTCCACGGCCGCTTGTACCGCGGAATAGAACGGAGGCTCGGATTGGTAATACGACCCGTCGTGGCACTCGTCCACGCCGATGAATCCGACGTCCGGCAGCGGGGCGAAGAGCGCCGAGCGCGGCCCGATGATGACCTTGAGTGTCCCGAGGCGGGCGCGCCGCCAGGTATCGTAGCGTTCCCCGTCCGACAGCCGTGAATGCAGCAAGCCGACCTGCCCCGGGAAATGGGCCATAAAACGGCGCACAGTCTGGGGCGTCAGGGCGATCTCCGGGACGAGGAGGATGGCCTGCCTGCCGCGCCGGATGGCTTCGCGGGCGCCGCGGATGTAAATCTCGGTCTTGCCGGAGCCGGTCACGCCGTGCAAGAGGAAAGGAGAGGTCGGCGATGAGGCATCGAAAGCGGCGGCGATCTCACCCCAGGCGCGTTCCTGCTCCGGGGTGAGGACGATTTCGGGTTTCGGCGTTTCGATATTGTCGATTTTCCCCAGGGGATCCCGCCAGATTTCAGTCTCCCGCAGGAGGATCAATTCCCGTTCCGCCAATTCCTGCAGATCGGCCAGGCTGCAGCCGGATTCCGCGTAAACCCACGAGACATTGACGTCTGCAGGTTCGCGCAGCAGGAAGCGCAGGGCGGCCTGCCGCCGCTTCAAAGTCTCGGCCGTCCTACCGAGCCCGGGCAGGGCGGCTTCAGCCACAGTCGGCGGGACGGCCAATTGGGCTGTCCGAACGAACTTGGGCCGCACCGAGGCGGCCGGCAGGATGGACCGGCTCGTCAACGCGCCCGTACGAACCAGGTGCTGCGCCGGCTTGCGCCAATCCACATTCTTGAAATGCCGGTCGATCTGGCGGCCTCGCAATGGGCCTTTTTCATGAAGCAAATCAACGAGCCGGCGTTGGACAGGGGAGTTCGAAACGCCCGGGGTCTCTGGTTTACCATCCACAACCTGATAAACGGTGTCCGCCTGCTGGCTCAGCCCGGCTGGAAGCATCAAGTCCAGCATGGCCGCCCGGGAGGCGAGGAAATAGTCCGCCATCCAATCTGCCAGGGCAAGCTGGGCCGGGGTCAAGACCGGCAAGGGATCGAGCAGGCCGAGGATCGGTTTCGTCTCTGCAACTGCCGCGGTGGCGGTGAGTGCCGTCACCACGCCCTGCACCGTCTGTTTTCCGAACGGAATCGTGACCAGATGCCCCACGCGGAGCTTTTCCTCCAGATCTGCGGGAATAGAATAGTCAAAAAGGCCGGAGACGGTTGGAACGTGGACAGCAATCCGGGCGTAAGGCATGTTCCCATTATAAGCCGGAGCAACTCGTAGGGTTACCTCGGAGTCGATTTCCGCGGGATATTAAAGGGGAGGGAACAGAAAGTTGTCGATCCGGCGGACAAGCTTCCTAGTCCGAATGGGCCGCATGGCGACCAACCGCAGGCGATTTATCCATATGGAAAACGCCAAAGCCCGCACCCACGAAGCAGTCATGGAGGCTTTCCTGGCCCGGGCCAACAAAGGCTCAAACCTTTTTTTCATGGTGTAGTAGCCGGAACGGATTCGCATGATCTCCCGGTCGGTCAGATCGCGTTCGAAAGACTCCGGCAGCGGCTGTCCGAGGATTCGAAAGGCGAGCATCACCCAAGTGCACTTCGTGCAACGACAGCAGTTCCTGTCCTTGTGCGGGCCGGCCCAGCAGACCCGCAGATTCTGCAACGCCTCGGGCCACTGGCAAAGGGCCTCGATTTTTTCCAGCCGGGCGACCGCAGTGCCGTCATGGATGATCTGGAACGAATCGCTCGACAACATTCCATCTGTCACCGGATTCGACCCGGAAGGCAGGACGAGCTCGGTATAGGTATAGGAACTGGCGATCAGACCGGCGCCAAACCGCCCGCCCAGGAGCGTCAGGCAGGAGGCCAGGGCCGCCCCGTGGGCGTCGTCCCAACGATCGCCAAGTTGGCGGAAATTGGTGGCCATTGGGATCAACTCCATGCCGATGCTTGCAAGCATGCGGTGGGATTTTTCTGCGGCTCTCTCGAAAACATCTGTTTCCTCGACCGGGATATCCAGCCCATGGACCATCAAGCCGACAGTCAATTTGTATTTGCCGGGGCCGGAACGCCTGGAGCCGTGACTCCATGCCGAGAAGGCCGAGTCGACTCCCCCGGAGAAACCCAGGATTGCCTCCTGCCCGGGGACCGGCCTGCGTTCCTCTTCGTGGTCCGTACGCAGGTCCACACATTGATAATGTCTGGGCAGCCAGAGCGACCAAGCCCGTTGGAATTCCTGCAAGTTGACAAGCAGGGAGGGCGATACCGTCCCATGCACATGAAGATCCTGCCCGGCGCGCATGGCTCTGAACAGGGTACCCAGTAGAAAGGAGTCTGCGCTCTTTGTGACCCAGTCGGAGCAGGCCTCCGGCACACGGTACCACAAGCGGCAGCGGTCCATGCCGGCCGTTTCGATGATCGCCGCGATGGTAATCAATCCGTCCTGTCTTATGAGTGGTTCTGGCCAAACATGGATCGTATTCTTCATCTCTTGTTTCCTGATGCGCTGGCCGAGAATGAAATGCACGCAGAAACTGGTTTACCCTGATATAGGGGCCGGCCCTGTAAGAGCTAAGCTGTGTACCTCTCCCGCACCGCACAAAGAGCTCGCGGGTTTCATTCATTATACAGAATTCTCCCCTCCTCGAATCTCGTTCACCAGACCAGGATTATAATGCCCACACCCTGTTCTGAAGAAATCCGAGGTTTGGTCTGGATGCTTCGCAAAAAGAATTCGATTAACGGTAATGGCTTGGACCCGATGGCCGACTCCCGGGGGCAGGATGCCCCAGGCGGAGATTCTACAGGATTTCATGCAATCTGAATTTTCCAGGCTGGCCGAGATCGTCAAGCAAGAATGCCGCGGCGGACCGACTTACTTCATGTCGAATCGGGGGAATTGGGGCGATGCACTCATCCGTTTGGGTACAAAGATATTATTTCGTCAGATCGGATTACAGTATTACGAAATGCAGCTGCACAAAGGTCGCGTATTCCAGATCTTCGAGCGGTACCTGCCGTTGGTCCTTAAGGGTTCCCTGATCTATGGCGGAGGAGGTGCCTGGTGTAAATTGTGGGATCGTTCTCCCCGGATCCTGGACGTCATCGCGTCGTCCTACCGCAAAGTAATTATTCTGCCCTCGACCTTCGAGTTGAATAGCTTTCTCCCCAATGCGACTTATTTCTGCAGGGACAACTATGAAAGTAAAGCTGCAATGCCCGAAGCGATATTCTGTCATGACATGGCATTCCTGATCGGCCCTCGCCCGGCAAGAGAGGGGAAGGGAGATGGTTCCTTTTTCCGAATCGACAAAGAAAGTGCAGGAAAAATCCCCTTGCCAGCGAATAATCGTGACGTCAGCCTCCTGGGGACACATTTCGCAGATCCCCTGCCTCTCTTTGATATCCTTGACGCTTATGCAAGGATTCACACCGACCGCTTGCATGTGGCGATCGCGGCCTGTCTGCTTGGAAAGGAGCTGCACTTTTATCCGGGGGCTTACTTCAAGAATAAAGCGGTTTACTTGTCCAGTATGCAGGGATATTTCAAGAACGTCCATTTCCACGAATTAAATTAAGAAGCGTCCCTGATAGATATATGATCGCTTTAAAGAATCCGCGCCAGATCCTGTCGGCTTGACCTTTCGTCATCTATCCGGCGGCGGGGGTTCTCCGGTAACACGAGGATCAACGATGTATTCTTCTTCACTTTCCTGCATTGGCGCAAAATTGGGTTTTCGCTTCAGCTAGATATGTGTCCCGGCCAGAGCCGCTACTAATTCCGGAGAAGCGCACCCAGTTACTGCACAGGGTCGTTTCCAGGTTGGGGGTTAATTTCTGGGCAGCCAGGCTAAGTTGGAAAGCCTTCGACCATTCCCCGGTTTGAGCTTCCGCTTCTATAAATGGGAGGTACTCTGCGCCCATATGCGGTTTGAGGCCTTTCGCCTCGGCTAGCGCGCCCAATTGGGTGACCATCTGCCAATCCTGCATCTGCCGTGCCAGATCGGCTTTCTCGAAATAGTAGCACCAACCGCGGGCCGGCTCGGAACCAAAGATATCCGGGTTGGGCGAAGTCGGGGTATTGCTTGCAGTGACCATGTTGAGGTTCGAAATGGGGATCAGATTGTTCAAGGCTGTTGTAAAGGCGGGATCGCTTGTGTAGATCGGATCCAGCAGCCTGACACAGCCTCCGGACAGGTTGAAATACATCCCGACCACCTGGGAGGTGTTTCCCGAGAATGTTCCGGCGCGGACGGTAGCCGTGATGGGAAGATCGGGATAATATTTGTCAGAGGGCAAATGGAACACGTCGAGGTAAGCATACCGGGGAGGGGTTTGAACCTGCTTATCAAAAAGCAGGTTAAGAGTATATGTGGCATCATAGACAGAACCCTTGTCGGTGAAAGTTCCCTTACCGACGATCATCGTCCCCGGCTTCAGGGAGGGAATCCGCCAAGCCAATTGCCAATACAGCTCTCGTTGGTCTACCCAATCCAGGCGGTATGAGTTCACGTTGAAGATCTGGGATGATATCGAGAATCCCAGGAGGAGGACCAGAAGGATTTGTTTTTGTCTGCTGGTTTTGAAAAACCATCCGATCAGGAAAACAAGGAATATGACGACTCCCAACATCGGTGCAAGGGCAAAGCGATCGGACCACTTCCCGACGCTGATTTGACGTCCAATCGACCAAACCGGGATGCCTCCCGCAATAAAGAGCGCCGCGCCCAGGACGAGCAGGGGAAGGTGGGTCTTCCGCGTGCCTGGTTTGTCCAGGTGCGCGTCCCGGTTGGCAAATAGGCCGAGTAAGACTGCTGCCAGGATGCCCACGAACCATGAAAACCAGAGCACCTTTTCACGAAGGTCGAAAAGGGTGGGATTAAAGAATGCGTCCATCCAAACATTCACGAAGAGATAGCGCGCATCCGTGTAAATATTGACCATCAAGGCAAGCAAACCACTGACAGGCGATTGGAGAAGCGCCTTAAGAAATACGGGGTCATATGGGTCGGATGGGAAAATGGTGGGAATGTATACGAACCGCCACCAGCCGTAAGCGCCCAATCCGATGACAAACGGCAGCCAGTAAAGGAAGGTCTTCAAGGCAATTTGCCGTCTATCGCCTCCTTCCGAGCGCAACATGTACCAGATGAGAACTGGCCGGATTATTTCCAGGACGACGAAGTACTCAAGCATGAAGAACTGGAGAACGCCGAATAAAACCGATACAGGCATCCATAGCCAGAAAGCCCTGCGCCTTTGGATGGCCAGAACGGTCAGGTAGAGCGATAGCGTGAACAAGGCGAATGCCGTCAAATGACGGCTGTAGGTGACGGCGAGCGGCTGCTGGAAAAAGCCCGGGAAGACAAGTAATAGGGCGCTGATCCATCGATTCGACCATGTCCGCTCCGGCCAGACCACATTCAGGGTCAGGTACAAAAAAAGGACGCCTGCCCAGCGCAGGAGGATTCCAATCACCTGCCAGGTCACCGGGGTCATTTTTACAACCGGAAACAGGACAAGATAAGGTAGGGTCGAAAATGCCCGTTCCGCAAAATACTGAAAGCTAATGGCCGGGTTATGCAAGTAATACAGATACACCGACTCCCAGTCGTCCCAATAAAAGCCCAGGCGAGGGAGCATTAATCCATAAGCTACAAAACCGATCGCCAATAAGACGACCGGGTAAAACAAACGGCTGCCTCTGAATTTCTGAATATATTTCCCGATGTTTTTCATTCAAATACTCCGCTTATCTTCCCTTATCAATCCCCGGCTGTCTTCCTACATGAATTTGATTGTCTGGCCGAGCGACTCAAGGATGAATACTTTTGTAGCAAGCCCTTGCCAACGCCTAACCTGCGTTGGGGGCTTCCCGACTCTCCCGGTGGGCCGACTCGTCAGGATATTTTTCGGAACGCCCACGCCTTGATCCAGGCCAGTCTGTCAGGGGACCGATCTCTTTCAATCCGATCCGGTCTTCAAGGCGATCGCCGCCCCGTAGCCTACCACGGAGGAATAATCCCCGGTCACATCGCCGGAAGTGGCATGCCGTAATACCTTGACGGTATCGGCTCCCAAGTCTTTGGCCGCCCACAGGGTCGCCACCAGCGCGCCCAGCCCGCAGGCAAACCCCTTTCCTTCCTTTTCCGCGCAAAAGACCTCGTCCGGGGCAAAAGCCTCGATCCGGCGGAGCATTTCCGTGTCGAAAGTGACCGCCTGCTGCTGGGTATAGAAATGGGAAAGATCGGTGGAGGCAACCACCAGCGCGTTCCTGCCGCCCACGACCTCGGCGATGGCCGCGCCCAGCTTGCGGGAGATCGCCGCCGACTGGGCCCTGACCATGACCGGGAGAAGCGTAAAATCCGAGGCGAGGGCCTGTTGGAGGAAAGGCAGTTCGATTTCGAGGGAATGTTCCCGGTCGTAGGCGACAGGCGCAAGGCCGTAGCCCAGATCTTCGGTGAGGCGCGCATCCAGGGTCGCGACCAGTTCCCTATCCACGCTGACCGGTCCGAGGGGGGTTTCGTAGGCGCTGTGGGCGGTCGTCAGGAAATTTTCGGCGTAAGCCTGGTGCATGGGAGAGAGGACGGCCACGACGTCCGGCGTCCGGCCGCGCACAGCCGCGAAAGCATACCCGGCGACCGGGCCCGAATAGATATGCCCCGCATGCGGGGCGATCACAGCCACTATGTCACCCGGAAGTTCGGGGAGTTCAGCCTGGTCGAGGTAACGGTCCACGGCGTTCGCCAGGGCCCTGGCATTGCCCTCATACCACGTCCCGGCGATTGGGGAAGGACGGATAGGTGCAATTGCAGCCATATAACCTCCTTGCTCGATTACATTTTAGCACGCAGGCCGATTAAAGTTGCTTCCGAAATGTGTAGGATGTTTTGAGGTTGGTATAACCACGGGCGGCATAAAAGCCGTGGGCGGCTTTGCGGAGGATGTTCGAGCGCAGCCAGAGCTCGCCACAGCCTTTTTGGCGCGCCCAATCCTCCGCCTCGTCCAGCAGGGCTTTCCCGATCCCCGCGCCGCGCTGGTTTTCGTCCACCACCAGGCCGCCGAGTTCGGCCATCCGATCGGTTTCCAGGCTCGGTGAGACGTGCACATGGATCCAGCCGGCAAGCCGTCCCTCCACCTCGGCCACGATGACTGTGTGGTCGGGGCGGTCCAGGACCCCCGGCAGGCGCTGGAGCAGGTCCGCTCCGGTCGACGGGTAACCAAGCTGGGTACACAACCCGGCCAGCGCAGCGCTATCCTGGAGGTTGGCTTTTCGGATCAGGGGGGGATTCATCCGGATTTATGCTTGCGAAGGAAACTGCGCCTGGACGACCAACGGACGATCAGGGCCGCCAGCACCAGAACGACTGCCAGTCCCAGCCAAAGATACGGCCAGGGATGGACCAGTTCCGACCGGGGCCGGAGGGCAACACCGGGGGATTGGACAGCGCGTGTTTCAAGTGTGGGGGTTTCCACGAAAGCCTTCATTGTCGAGACTTCCGGCGTCGCCGTGGGTAGTTCGGTCCCATTTGTGAGCTGTTGGACAGCCGTATCGGCTGACTGGGTGCCAAGCGGCTGTTGCGTGGCGGCAGCCGGGAAGATGGGCGCCTGGGTGGCCGCGGGAGCCATGGTCGCGGCCATCGCAGGACCGCCGCCGATCCCGTAGTGCTCGGAAGCTGCCAGCCGCGGCGCTGCGCTGATGCCCAATTGACCGATCAGGCCATAGCTGAATGTGCAAACGAAGAGCAACATCGCTACCGCAGAAGCCCAGGAAAGGGCTGGAACGACCCGCGGCACCGGCGGGCGGATTCCTGCCATTTTGGGAGTCAGGGTGAAGTTATGTGGCGCCCGGCGATGCGGCGCCCGGCGAAGCAACGCCTGGGCCTGACGGAGGTCGTCCAGCAGAGCTGCCAAGGCAGGGTCGGATTTAAGCCGGGCCTCCAGGCGCGCCTTTTCGGCGCCGGATAGTTGTCCATCCAGATAGGCCGAAAGTTGTTCAACGTCGCGGAAGGAGGAGGTCGTCATAGGCTGCTCTCCTCTTCCAGACGGAAGGCAGACGGTAAAAGTTCCCGGAAGGATTGCAGGCACTCGCGCAGGCGCAGGCGGGCGCGGGCGAGGCGGGATTTGATCGTCCCGAGCGGCTTTTTGACGGCGATCGAGACTTCGCTGTAATCGAGCCCCTGAATATCGGCCAAAACCACTACAGCCCGGAATTCGGTCGGCAGGTTTTCCAAACAATGCTGGATGGCGTGTTCGAGCTCTTCCTGGTCGAGTCGTTGCTCCGGGGAAAGGTTCGGATCGGCCAGCCAACGCGGCGACTCGACTTCCTCGCCATCCTCGGTCTCAGGCTCGAGCGGTGTGGTGGGCCGGCGTCGCTTGCGGCGCAGTTCGTCGTAACAGGCATTGGTGACGGTCCGCAACAGCCAAGCCCGGAATGAACCGCCCCGGTAGGAATTCAATGCCCGAAAGGCGGACAGGAAAGCCTCCTGGGCGGCGTCTGCAGCCAGGTCTTCGTCGTTGAGGATGCGCAGTGCCGTATTGTAGACCTGGTCCTGGTAGGCAAGGACCAGCCGGTTGAAGGCTTCCAGGTCGCCCCGCTGGGCGTCTCGGATCAGGGTGGGTTCGTCCATCGGGGATATTTTACCCCAGAGGCAGACTTGAAATCATGCCAAAAAACAGGGGGTAAATCCAATGGGGGATATACCGGACATACAAGGTAAAATATAACCAAAATTGTTACACAATTTCCAAATAGAGATGAGGAAAATCATGCCCCACAAGAAATCACTTTTTACCCTTTTAGGCTGGTCCCTGACGATCCTGCTGGTCGGCTGCAACCTGCCATCCCCCTCCGGTTCGGGATCGTCCGGCGGGGCCGGTGGATCCACTTCCGCATCCGGTCCTTGCGCCAATTCCGTCTACCCGGTCACGGTCGGGAATACCTGGAATTATCAGATGAGCGGCACCACCAATGACACCTACACCCGCACGATCCAGACCGTCGACAGCAGCGGGTTTACCGATCAGGATACCTTCTCGAACGGGGTCTCCCGGACCGGCAAATGGAATTGCGCCGCCGGGGACCTGACTGCCCTCGACCCCGTCGGGGCGACGACCGCCAATGTCCAGTTCAGCGGGAACAGCACGGACTTCCAGACCACCGCCCTGACTGGGGTGACCCTGCCGGCTCACATCCAGTCCGGGGACAGCTGGAACCAGACGCTCAGCCTGCACGGCACGGTGACGATGCACGGGGCCAGCGCGGAGGCCAGCAGCGACATTGCGATCGCCTGCACGGCAGCCGGTTCCGAGAGTCTCGCCGTCCCGGCCGGATCGTTCAACGCCATGAAGGTGACCTGCCAGGATACCCTGACAATCACAGTTACCACCGCTGGCGTCACCATCCCGACGAACCTGAACTTCGAGGCAGACAGTTGGTACGCTCCAGGTGTGGGCTGGGTCAAGACCATCAGCAGCGGGAGCGGGCTCGATACCACCATCGAGCTAACTTCGTATACCGTTCACTAAATACCAGGAAGACCGGCGAAAATAATCAGGACGGGCATCTGCCCGTCCTGATCGATTCTGGGTGGCCGACCGATTTACTTTTTGCCTTTATCCTTCGGTTTGTCGTCTTCGGCCGGTTTCTTCTGGATTTCCTGCCGGATCTGGGCCCGTAGGGCCTCGGCCTCTGGCGAACGAGGTGCCTTGCTGGCATCCTTGGCCATCGCCTCGAACCGGTCGGAGAGCAGCAGGGTCAGCAATCCCTCCATGACGTTGGGCGTGAGATTGCCTTCCTCGCCATTCCCACCGCCCACCACGATGCGCGGCACCACGTCCACGCCGGAGGCCTGGATGGCGTCCGCAAAGCGGTTAAGCACCTGCTGGGTCACCTGGAACTGCGGCCCGCCGTAAGCCCGGACCTGTTCCTCGGTCGCCAGGGCCTGGGCAACACCCACCCGGGCCACCCGCTCGGCCTCGGCAGCAGCCAGCGCACGGATCTGGGAGGCCTGCTGGATGGAGCGCTGGTACTCGGCCTTACCCTGGTCAGTCTGGATGTTGATGTTCAGTTCGGCTTCGGTCAGCTTGGTCTGCATCTGGGCGCGGGCCTCGGCCTCGCGGAGCTCGCGTTCCTTGACGGCCGCGGTTTCCTGCCGGCCGTAGGTCTCCACCTGTTCGGTGGCGATCTGACGGGAACGCAGTTGGGTCAGAATCGTCTCGATCTGCGTATCGTTCTCGGGCGAGCTTGGAGTGCCAATCAGGACTTCCTCAAGCTCCAGATTGTAGTGGGCAAACTTGTCCTTCATTTCCACGCTGGCCTGCTGCTGGATGGCGCTGCGGTCCTGCAACAGCTGGATCAGGGTGCGGGTCTGGCCGATGTTCTTGAAGTAAGCCGAAACCATCGGGTCGAGGGTCTGCTCAACCAAGCGCTTGATGTCGCCGAAGCGCTGGATCACCAGGGGGGCCTTCTGGTAGTCGATGTGAACAACCACGGAAAGCGGCAGGGACGGCTCGAAGGCATCTTTGGTAATGAGCGAGACTTCCGTCAGGTTCTCATCGAAGTGATGAGCGCCGACCTCGTTGCGGATCCACTTCAGGATAAAGTTGGTTGTCGGGACGATGGACACCTTCCCGGCATAGGTATTGAAGGCATACTTGCCGGGCAGGAGCGGGTCGCTCCACACGCCGCGGTTGCCCTTCTCGACCAGCTCGCCGTGCCGGTAATCCTTGCCGGAGAGGTCTTCGCCCATTTCGCCGGTGTAAGAAACGACCACGCCGACGTTCCCGACTTCGATGGTGGTCTTGGGGATCATCTCCACAGTTCCGAACAGGCGGTTGACGTAATACGTACCTTCCACCAGCACTTGCAGTTGGCGCCCGCGGAAGCCGCCCGCCTGCAGGAAGTGGTCGGCATCCTGGAATTTGTTGTGATAGGTCTCCGGGGCCTTGGGATCGTCCCCGACGACCGGGGCGATGATCTCGCCCTGGCCCAGGGACGGGCCGTCATGAATGGTCACGATGCCGATCGTATCGTCGGTATCCTTGATCACCACCGGGCGGAAACCGCCGCGCTGGGCGATCACCTCGGCCATGCCACGGATGGTGGCGGCTTCTTCCCGGCTGAGGGACAGGGCATAGATCTGTTCCTCGGTGATGACGATGAACTGCACCAGATTGATGGCGTAGGTACCTTCACGCAGAATCCGGCGTTGCGGACCGCGCTGCCCACCGTTTTTCAAAAACCCTTCCACATCCTGGAAGTCCTGGGCTGTCAGGTTGGACGCCAATACCTGGGCCGGATCAAGCTGCTTGCCATCCCGGGCAAAGATATAGCCGATCTTGCCCTGGGCAATGGTCACCAGCGGCATCGTATGGACCTTGTAGACGATGCCCCACAGGTAGTGCATACCGCCGCGCAGTACATGCGGCTGGTAACCGGCTTCGCCGTGCAAGGCGATGAAGCCTGTCTTGACCGACCCCTTCAAGCTCAGGCTCTTCTCGATGATGCCAATCCGGTTGTTCGGGATGAACCGAAAACCGGACAGCAGGTAGAGAATCAGCACGACGGCCAGAATGGCCCACAATGGGATCAATTCTTTCAGCAATGCAATCATTCTTCCTCCTCTCTGCTTTTAGCAGATTCCATTACTATCTACGAAACAGGCAGATAGTTGTTGCAGCGATTGACTTCCGTTCAAGCGAAGTTGTCAAACACGTGCCGGCCAGACCCACCCAATGACAAAAAAGGGGGCGCGGCTCGGAGCCGCGCCCCGGGAAACCTAATCTTCTGCAGCTACAATGATCTTGTCTTCCGGGCCGAACGTCACCAATCCGGATTTTTTCGGATTGGTGTGGACCCCGTAGGACTTGCCCTTGTCGCCCGCTTCCTGTTCCAGCCGGTAACCGATCGCCACTTCGCCGCGCTGGCGGGCAGCTTCGACCACGGTGTAGAAGTTCACCGGCTTGCCCGTCACGACGTAATCGCCGATCGGCTTGAGGTAGATCTCCGACCCTTCCGGGTCGAAGATATCGGCGAATACATCGTAGAGAGCACCGTCCTCGGAAAGCTGGGACATCATCAGACTGACCAGGTGATCGCTGACGATGAAGTCGTCCACCTGGGTCACCTCGGCCAGCTCGCGGTTGCGCAAGTCGAGCATCTCACTGACGATCGAGATGGGCGTTTCGTCCCGTTCGGCGATATGCCGCAGGTGCAGCAGGGTGACCAGCGTGCGAGCATCCGCTTCCTGGATATCCAGCCCGGCATAGCTCAGGGCGATGACGTGATCGTAATCCATCACCTTCAGGCTTTCGAGCAGGTGGCTGTCGGTCGTATCGCCCTTTTCGAGGGTGACTTTCTGGTTTTTCAGGCGGCGCCCGACCGCCTTGACTTCGTCGGCGAGCCCGTCCACCTCGAAGGAGACATCCGGATCGGCCACAACCGTCAGGCGTGAACCCTTGGCAACGTAAGCATCCAGTTCACGGATGATGATCGCCCCGCAGCGGTTCCAGCCCAGGATCAGGGTCCGTTCGGGAGCCGGCTTCCGCCCGCGGCCGCCCTTGACGATCGCCGAGCTGTCCACCGGGGCCTTTGCCATGCCCGAGAGGACGATGGTGTCATCATCGGCGGTAAGGGCAAAGATCCGGTCGCCGGGCTTGAGGACGGTATCCATAGGGGGATTGAGGGCCACCCGGCCGTCGGCGAATCGCATGCCCATGACAGACGAATCTTCATAAGCAAAGAGGGAGTCGCCAAAGGTTCGACCAACCAGGCTGGGCTCTTCCTTGAAATAAATCTCGTCGCCGTCGAAGTTCATCAGCTCGGTATAGACCACCGAGAGGCCCGACTGGCGGGAGGTCTGGGCGATGACGCGGGCGATCAGGTCGCCGGTCAGGACAGCCTGGACATAATCATCGCCGCTCGCCAGCTTGATGACGTCCATGTTCTTTGGATCGCTGATCTGGGTGACGATGTGGTATTTCTCGTCCCGCCGGTTCGGGTTATTGGTCAACGCCAGGACAGCCTTGATGACCACTGAGTCGGGATCGTCCGTTTCGGGGGGCAGGATGATGATGGACTTCGCCTCATGGGGGTTGG
>DATJPX010000029.1:0-14586 GCA_035506155.1 Anaerolineales bacterium | reverse complement strand
CTGGATATCCTGCAGATCGGCAAGTTGCGCGACCGCCCTCCGCACCAGCTCTCCGGCGGAGAAAAGAGAAGGGTCGCATTGGCTTCGGTCCTCAGCCTCTCCCCGGAGGTCTGGCTGCTGGACGAGCCGACCAGCGGGCTGGACCCTCGCAGCCAGGGCTGGCTGGTGGAATTCCTGCGCGGACAGTGCCAGGCTGGGAAGACGATCATCACCGCTACACACGACCTGGCGATTGCCGAGCAGATCGCCACCCGCATCATCGTTTTCAACGAAGAACACACGATCGCCGCATCGGGAGAGCCGGCTCAAATCCTGCACGATCATGAGCTGCTCCACCGCTGCAATCTGTCCCATTTCCATATCCCCGATGCCTGATCTCCAGTAGATGGGTGTACCAGAACAGGCCGCCTGGAGTGGGCGACCCAGCTATTTTGGTAAATCCCCTTTTTATGCACGAACTTGCAGTCACCGAAAGCATCCTAAACATTGCCCTTGAGCATGCCAAGCGGGCGAATGCGAAGCAGGTGACCCAATTGCACCTGGTGATCGGGAACCTGTCCAGCATCGTGGACGATTCGGTCCAGTTTTATTGGGACACCATCAGCCAGGGAACCATGTGCGAAGGGGCGCAGCTTTCCTTCGAGCGCATCCCCGCCAGGCTGACCTGCCAGGAGTGCGGCACAACCTACACGCTTGATTCCGAACTGACCCTTTGCCCTCAATGCAACAGCGGCCGGGTGAAGATCGTGTCCGGCGAGGAATTCCGCCTGGACAGCATCGAAATTGAAAGTTAATAAAAAAGATGAAGGAACCTTTATGACCAGCCAGCGCGTTTCAGTTGTGGAAAAGATCCTGAGCGCCAATGACCAGCTCGCCGAGCAGAATCGCCGAATTCTCGACGAAGCCGGCGTGTTTTCCGTCAATCTGATGGCGTCCCCAGGTGCGGGGAAGACCAGCCTGATCCTGAAGACCATCGAAAAGCTGGCTCCAACCTTCCGCGTGGGGGTGATCGAGGGCGATACCGCTCCCGTGACCATCGATGCCGACAAGATCGTCGCCGCAGGCATGCCGGCCGTGCAGATCAACACGGGCGGCGACTGCCACCTGGATGCGGTCATGATCGGCAATGCCCTGCCAAGCCTGCCGCTTGCGGAGATCGACTTGTTGATCGTTGAGAATGTCGGCAACCTGGTTTGTCCGGCGGCTTTCAGTCTGGGCACACATGCCAACATCCTGATCGCCAGCGTTCCGGAAGGGGATGACAAGCCCTACAAATACCCGAACATCTACCGTGGCATCGACGCATTGATCCTGAACAAGACCGACCTGCTTCCGTACGTGCCGTTCGATATTGATTATTTCAAGCAAGGCGTTCAGATTCTCAATCCCAATGCAGCCTTCTTCCCGCTGTCTTGTAAAACGAACGAGGGTGTCAGTACTTGGACAGGGTGGTTGTCCTCAAGGATCAGGCATATCGGGTAATTCTCTGAGAAAATTCTTCAGAGACAGAAAATCAACACCCCGGACCTTTTTTACTAAGGTTCAGGGTGTTGTTATTCTTGGTCGTGTTCCTATAACTTTCAGCGAGGCGCTTTGGCAGTGGAAAACCAGCTTACTGGGTCAGTTTTTCCGGAAAAGCAACCTCAGGTCCGCAGCGATATCATCGGGATTGCCCGGATAGGAATAAGTCATGCGCAAGTTCCCGGCCGGATCGATTAAATAAGTGTAACTTGAATGAGTCTCGCCGCCGTCCTCGACTGTCACCCCATAAGCTGCCCAGACCGGCTGGAGTTCCGCCAGGGTGCCAGTGGCTCCCATAAATGTCGGGTCGAAGCGGGCGAGGAACTCACCAACTGACTGCGGAGTGTCGCCGACCGGATCCGTGGCAACGAACAACACCTGGACATCCTGGGCTTGATCTCCCAGAAGGCTGCGGGCCTTGGCAAGGATCGCCATGGTAGCCGGACATTCACTTGTGCAGTGGGAATATCCAAAAAAGAGCAGCACGTATTTTCCTCTATAATCCGACATTTTGACGGTTCCTCCCGTCTGATTAGTCAAGGAAAAATCCGGCGCTGGCGATGCTGGATTAATGACCGAACCATGGAGTGTTTGATTCGCGCGCACAAGGAAGATGGTGGTCGCTGTAGCCAGTACAACCAGGAGCAGAATGCCTGTACCAACCCATAAAAATTTCTTTTCCATAAACATATCCTCTTTTTTTATGTGTGATGGAGAAATCTTCCGATCGTATTATAATCTCCAGGAGAAGAATTGTGAATATAATGATCTAATTAGTCTATTTATAGATGGCGACATCAGAATGTCATTTTCTGACGATTGGGGCCAGAATTGGCTTACTGCAAAAGGTAGTTACTTTTTCGTTTGGATCGATTAACCTGCCCCCCGAAAATTGGTCCAGTTGAGATGTTTTAGTTGTTACATGTTCCTTAGGCATCAATAATGACAAATTATTCGTTTCCTCCCTAGAAACTCTAAAACGCCGGGTGTCGATAGTTTATTTGGAAGACCTACTTTTGCAGGTGGCTAATGACAAGATTCATAAATTTTCCGCGACCTTCCAAAAGGGAAATGACAAATTATGTGATTGAAATGATGGGTAATGACAAATTTTTCGAGCGCCAATGACATTCACTTCGGATGAAACCCTGCTTTTTGCCATCTCCTGTGACATTCACTTCGAAAACCGATATCATTATTGAAGTTATGTGATCGAGTTAAATATATGGCTCAAATGATTGCACCGATTTCAATCGCCCAAACATTGCTCCAAAAGGGCCTATTTGCCTTCCAAAGCCACATGGTCGCGGATTTATTCGGATTGGATAAATTCCAGACTTCCCACCTGCTCCAGCGCATGGAGCGGGATGGATTGGTCGCACGGGTCGAACATGGAAAATATTTATTGCTCGGCTTGACTCCCGAAAAGGTGTTTGCCAACCCGCTCTATATCGGATGCAATCTGCATTCCCCCGCTTATATTTCCTTCTGGCCAGCGCTTCACTTCCACGGCTTGACCGAGCAGGTTCCGCTTACCGTCTTCCTCGTAACGACCCGGCGCAAGACCGAAAAAGACTTTCGCGGAACCCGCTTCATTTTTGTAACCCTGAAGCCCGAGGCTTTCTTCGGGTATCGTCGCGAAGTTTTGGACGATCTACCTATTCTTGTCGCAGATCCTGCCAAAGCCATTCTCGACAGTCTCTCCCTTCCGGAGTATGCCGGCGGGAACACGGAAGTGGCCAAAGCATTGTAAATCGCTGTTGCTGAACTGATCGAATATACCGCCCGTCTAAAAAACTATAGTCTCAACTCCCGCCTGGGCTACCTGCTTGAATTGCTCGGCCAGCCGGCCGAGGGGATCGAACTATCCAGTGGTCCTGTGCGATTGGACCCGCGTGTTCAGGAGCGCGGTACGTATCACCCACGCTGGAAATTATATGTCAACATTCCACCTTCTGAATTGTTTCCACCTGGAGTTGTGTGATGCTCACCCGTCCCCAGATTCAACGATTGGCCCAAAATATGGCATCGGCGTCCAGGCGCAGACCCATTTAGAGTATTGTTTTCAAGATTCTGGAGTAAGTATGACGCCGCAGCAGATGTAATATAATTCATAGTTGACTAGTAAAATTATTGGGGATAAAATGGGGTTGGATTAAAAGGATTTTCTATGTCTGGTTCACTTTATAAACGTTCGGTCTTTGAAGAGATTGTTCGATTCCTGACCACCGATGATATCATCGTGATTCACGGTGCCCGTCAGGTTGGTAAGACATCTATTCTCATGTACCTGCAAGATCATTTGCAATCCGAAAATGAACAGGTGCTGTATCTGGACCTGGAAGACAGCCGCTTTGTCAGCATGATGGACAAAGGAGTAGATGAGTTTATTACCTACCTATCCGAACAAGGATTCGATCTGCCAGGTCTTTTAAAATCAGGCAAGAAACTCTTCGTCATGATCGACGAAATCCAGTATTTGTCTAATCCATCCTCTTTTCTGAAACTTCTTGCAGATCACCACCGCTATTTGAAGATCGTTGTCTCCGGTTCATCCAGCTTTGAGATGAAAAGCAAGTTCAAGGATTCGCTGGTCGGTAGAACGGTCAGCTTTGAGATCTATCCCCTTTCGTTTCAAGAGTTCTTATTGTTCAAAGGTATCCCATATTCTCCTGCAGGTCGGTTCACAGAAAAGAAGACCATCGAGCTGCAGACACTGTATACAGAGTTTGTATTATATGGCGGTTACCCCAAGATAGTTCTCACCCAGGAAACTGACGTAAAAGAAAAATACCTGCAGCAGATTATCGATACTTATATCCGCAAGGATATTCGTGATTTAGCGGAAATCAAGGATGTGAACAAGTTCAACCGGCTGCTGGAAGCTCTCGCATCTCAGAGCGGAAACTTATTGATCATCTCTGAATTATCGAATACCTGCGGATTGGCCCGAGATACGATTGAACGGTATCTCTTTCTCCTGGAACAGACCTATATTCTCCGCCTGGTACGCCCATTCAGCCGTAATATACGCTCAGAGTTATTCAAAACCCCGAAGGTTTTCTTCTACGACACCGGTTTGATGCAGATGCTCTGGTTGAAACGACTTCAGAAAGAAATACTCGGTCCTGTTTTTGAAACGAGCGTTTTCACCGAACTGGTAAAACGCTATGGCAAGGACCAGGTTCACTACTGGCGCACCCAGGATAAAAAAGAAATCGACTTTGTCGTAAAGCTACAAGATGCGGTACTGCCGCTGGAAACCAAGTTGCATTTTCCTCGCACAATTCCTACCGTCCTGGGCACTTTTGTGGCTGCTTATCCATCCGATAACAATTCAATTCCAGGCTATCGGTTGGTGGGATTGGAAGGAAAGCCGGCAGAGGAAGGGATGGTCTTTCCGTGGCAGCTTTAACATTACAGCCATCAATAATCGAGTCTCTTGGACATAAGCCAAAAAAAGGAAGAAATCTGGTATACTGATTTTGTAACGAGAGACCAGTCGATCGAAAGTGTTGACTGGAAGAAACTTAATAATCCAAGAGATTATCCAAATCTCCGTCCAAATAGTGATGCTCGTAGAGTATTACTTAGGATGAGGCCGTCCAAGGTACTACTGAAGTGCTCATAAGCCCTTGGTTGTGAGTTCAAGTCTCACCCTCGCCACTCAGACCGCCCGAAGGGGCGGTTTTTTGATCCTCCAATCCGCTTTCATCGAACGTCTTCCGCCCCAATAAGAGAATGCTTCAAACTACTTTCCAGCCTGGATATGGCTGGGGGCATCGGCACAGGAGCAGGCAATGACAACCTGGGTTCCGCGAGTCAACGTACCCAGGTAGGCGTCGGTCCCATTGTGCGCGATCCATCCTTCCAAATTAAAAGGAATGGCGCTGTCAGCCGGCATCCATTCGCCGTTGTACTTCCTGGCGACATGGACATGTGTGCCGGTCGCTTCCCCGCCTTCGCAGGATGGGTAGCCCAGCGCATCTCCTCTTTTCAACACCTTCCCCACCGAGGCGCGGCCATCCGTGGCGACATGCAAATAGAGGATGTCCCAACCGGTCCGTTCATTGCCGTCGCCATCCAGATCTTCGACAACGACGCCCGTTTGGGAGCGAACCACCACGCCATCGGCCATCGCCACGACCGGATGAGAGGAGGGGGTGCATCCGCTACTGATGGAAGGGGGCGCGAAATCAAGCGCCGACCATGGGATCAATTGGGCAATTCCCCAGCCGGAATGCGGTCCACCAGTGAGGTTCCAGGTTTCGCCATCCAGAAAGGGGAAACCGAAATCAGGCTGGTGCAGACTGACCGGGATGAACGCTTGGTCAGATCTCCACGGGTCGCCGAAGAGGCTGCGGAATGTCCGCGCCAACCCGTCCGCTCCGACAGCCCGCGCATAAGCCACCGGGGAAGCGAAGCGGGAAAAATAATACTGTAACGCCACCGAGGCGGCGGTCTGCCAGGGATCCGGGCGCTCGACCGTCCCATCCAAATGATCGAATTCGGTCAGTTGGCCGATCCGCCAGCCGTAATAGCCGACATTCAATATATTCGCCGCCCAAACGAGCTGCAGGTACAAACCCGAATAGTTGTAGTCGACAAAACCGAGAGGGTAATCGCCGCTGGGCTCGACCGGTTGGGAAAGCGCCCCGGTCTGGTATTCGAGGATGGCCAACAATAAACGCGGGCTGATGCTGTAATTGGTGGCGACGATGTCGACCAGCTCGGCACCGGTGTGGTTTGCGTCCACCGCGTAACCAACATAATCCTTCAACCACCCCGGATGGGTGGCAACGAAGATACTGGTATCGAAGCCATCGACTGGCGGTCCATCGATATACTGGCTATCGGGGAGGATTTGGTATGGCGTACCCCAGAATGGCCTGTAATAGATCGGTATTTTCATCGGCATGCCGGCCGGCATGGTCGTCGAATCAGCCGGTATCTGCGGATTGGCCTGGCGGATTTCCCCGATTGTGGTATTGAAGCGACCTGCCAGGCCCGGGAGAGTATCCCCAGCCTGGGCTGTGTAATCCACCAGTGCGCCCGGATCGTACTCCGGTCGCGTGGGCAATGGCGTGACGGTTGGACCCGGCAAGGGCGTGTCGGTCGCCGGGACTGGAGTGACGTCACCCAGCCCCTGCGGCAGACAGGCCGTCAGCAGGATGGTCAAAACGAGCAGGGAATGTTTGGCTGATCGAAACACAGGGAAGATCATTCATCCGGTTTTCGGATGATTTGGGATTCATGCGTAGCCGCTTGATTGGCAATGATCGTCTGGTCACCCTTTGTGAGGGTCCCATGGTAAGGCGCGTCTCCATAGTGGGCCGTCCAGCCGCTCAACACGAACGGCAGGGGATCGCCAGCGCCCACCCATTCGCCGTTGTATTTCCGGGCAATGTGGACATGGGTTCCCGTGGCCACGCCCCCTTCGCAGGATGGGTGGCCGATGCGATCGCCGACATTGACCCAGGTCCCGACCGGGACGCGGTCTTTGGTGGCGATATGCTGATAGATGACCACCCAGCCGGTCTGTTCGAAACCATCCCCATCCAGGTCCAGAACTACGAAGCCGCTTCCCGAGCGCACAATCTGGCCGCCCGAGATGGCTAGAACCCAGGCATTCGAGACGCCACATCCGGGCGCGGCCATGGCTGGGGCGAAGTCCAGCGCTCCAAGCGAAGTTTCCGCTTCCCAGGCCGGGTGTGGTCCCCCGGTAAAGGCCCAGAGGGCTCCCACTTCGAACGGGAGAGTGAAGGTCGGCTGGCTGAGGTTGGGCGGGAAGAGCGGGCCTAATTCATTGGCGCGAACCCATGGGTCGCCGAACATGCTTTTGTACAGGGAGATAAATCCGGTCTGCGGGTCGATTGCCTTCATCCAATCGGCATAGTTCAATTTCTTGGAGAACATATACTGCAAAGCCACCGTGCCGGCATTCAAGCCGGGGGCGATACGCAGGTTGGTTCCGTCCGGGAAAGTCAGTTCGGTCAACGTTCCGGCCCGCCAGCCGTAATAGCCAGAAAGCAGGTCCATCACCATCAGCCGCATTTGCTGGTAAAGGCCCGGGTAATTCGGGTTTTTATAGCCGAGGATGTATTTTTCGTCCACGCCCGGCTTGGGCTGCCCCTGCACATAGCCGGTGTAATATTGGATGAGGGCCAGCAGGAGCTTGGGGCTGATCGAGCTGCCTTCCGACATGCGGATGATCCCATCCGCCCCGGAGAGCCAGCCGACTGTGTCCATATAGTCTTTCGTAGTGGTCAGTTTGCCGCCAGCCGAATTGACATATCCGGGAATATCGAACCCGACCGAGGTGGGGGAATCGACCAACTCGCTATCCGGGATGATAGCCTGGGCTGGAGTGGTCGGCGTGCCAGCCAGGCGGTTGGGAATGAATAACTGCGTCCCGGGATTGATGAAGCCGAGGGCCGAGAGCGGCGAACCGGAGGTGATCTCGGAGGGTTCGACCGAGAAGTGGATCGCCACCACATTCAGGCTGTCGCCGGATTGGGAAACGTAGGAAATGACCGGCTGGACGGGAGTGGAGGTGGCGGAAGACTGGAGACCGGTGGGTGAGGCAACCGCCGTGACCGAATCCCCGGGAGTAATCGCCTCAGTCGGCAGGCCGGGTGTAAAGGATGGAATCGGAGTATCGGTCGAGGTAGCTGTTGCACCCGGATCGGCCGGTCCCACAGGGCTTGTAGATGGTAATGTGGCGGTCTCGAGTGTCGGAACTGGATCGGTCCCCCCCCAAAGATTCGTCCCGCAGGCAGACAAAAGGATTCCACAGATTGTGAGCAGCGCAGCGGCTTTGGAAATGGCGGATTTCATCGGGCAGATTATACCCCAGCAGTCTTAACGGATGATTAGCTGACTATGGGGATTGGGTAAACAGCAGCCCTAGCGCTGGATCTGGTTGTCGGCGTCCTTGCCTTCGAAAGCGGTCAACACCACCCCGCTGCGGGTCAGCGTTCCGACGTACTCTTCGCCAGTCCCTGCCGAGATCCACCCGCTCAGGTTGAAGGGGGTTTTGCCGATGGCGGAAACCCACTCCCCGTTGAAACGACGGGCAATATGGACATGTGTGCCGGTGGAAACGCCGCCCTCGCAGGAGGGATGACCGATCCGGTCGCCGGCGCGCAGGCGCGTGCCCGGGGTAACCCGGTCGCGTGCCTCGACGTGCATATACAGGATCACCCAGCCCGAACCTTCATTTCCATCCCCGTCCAGGTCTTCGATGACGACGCCGATGCCGGTGCGCGTCACCAGGCCGTTCGCCACCGCAGTCACCCAATAGTCGCTTTCAACGCAGCCCTGGGCATCGCCGGGCGGGGCAAAATCCAGCGCGCCAAACGGGGAGCCGAAGTCCCAGGCGAGGTGCGGACCGCCGGTGAACGACCAGACTTCCCCTGCGGCGAACGGCAGGAGCAGCGGGGGCTGGCTGAGATATGGAGGAGAAAGCGGTTCGATCGCCAGATCGAAGGGGCTTCCAAAGAGCAGATAATAGGTATCGTAGAAACCGCCCGGGGAGACATCCTTCAACCAAGAGGGGTAATCATCCAGCTGGCCGAAAAGGTTTTCCACCCCGGCCGTCCCCGGGTTGATGGTCGGATCGATCGGCACGACCGTCCCATCGCTCAACACCCAACTGGTGGTTTCGCCCGCCTGCCAGCGATAGAACCCATCATTGAGATAGCAGGCTGCCAGAACCAGCTGCTTGTAAAGGCCGGTGTAATCGGACCTATTGAAGCCGAGGGGCATGTCCGCCATGGAGGCATCCGGGTTGGGATTGGTCACCCAGCCCGAACGATACTCCAGCAGCGCAAGCAGGAGGCGCGGGTTGACTGAAAAGTTCTGGGCGACGAGCTGGATCACCTGTGCGCCGGTCATACTTTGGCCGTTGACGGCGTCTGAATAGGTCGCCAGGTAGCCGTGTTTGGATTGGATGAAGGCGGTGATGTCGAACATGCCAGCCATCGGTCCATAGACCAGCTCGGAATCGGGGATGAGCTTGAAGGATGGGCCGGGCGCCTGCGGGTTTTGCGCCGGGATGAGCAGGGTCTGTCCCGCTGACAAGGCATCTGGGTTGGTCAGGTTATTCGCCTGGACGATGGCCGGCACGCTGACCCCGAAACGCTCGGCAATGGCGCTCAGAATGTCTCCCGATTGAACGACGTAATTTTGCACACCCCGCGTCTGGCCGGGCGGATAATGCGGCGCGTCGGGCGTGGGCGTCGATTCGACCGAGCCGGGCTGGCGGGTCGGGGGAAGGCTGTAGGATAGGGTGGGCGTGGAGAATACTTCCGTGGGCGTGGAAGGGGCTTGGCCGTAACTCCAGACGGAAGCTGGAGTGATGAAATAATCGGATGGTTTGGAGGTCGCGCAAGCGGCTAGGAGAAGCGCCAGGCCAAGGGTCCAGAAGCGGCGGAAAAACATGTCCCGATTATAGTCCGAAAGGTCTGATAGAATCGTAAAAACTCTCAATCGAAGGATTGCCATGGAATCGAAACCGCCTTCTGGGCTGCCGATGATTTGCGGGAGAAATATCGACGGCGACCCAGCCTATTTTCCGAACGCCAAATATCAGGGCCAGGCTGTTTATTTTTGTACCCAGTTCTGCCTGAACGCCTTTGCAGCCGATCCTGACCGGTTTTATCTGGCGCACCGAAAGAAAGGTACTGATCCCGAGGATTGCGATCTCAAGGAAGCGAGGGAATAGGCATGGTGGATGGTAAATTGTACGGGGCGATGGAAGGCGGCGGGACCAAATTCGTCTGCGCGGTCGGGAACGGGCCGGAGGATATTCGCGAGGAAATCCGCTTCCCGACTACCGGTCCCGACGAAACTATCGAAAAAGCCATTGCTTTCTTTAAAAAGCATAAACCAGCCGCGATCGGACTGGCGCCTTTCGGCCCACTCGACCTGCATCCTTCATCTCCTTCGTATGGATCCATCACCGCCACGCCCAAGGCGGGTTGGTCGAATACCGACATCCTGGGCCGCTTCCGTAGAGCTTTCGACCTGCCGCTGGCATTCGACCTGGACGTCAACGCCGCCGCATTCGGAGAATACTCCTGGCTCCAGGAAAACCGCAACCTGGATTCCCTGGTCTATTACACCATCGGGACCGGGATCGGAGCAGGGCTCGTCATCGGAGGGAAGTTAGTTCATGGCTTGACCCACCCGGAGGCCGGCCACATGCACCTGCCGCACGACCTCCAAAAAGACCCTTTCCCGGGCAGTTGCCCGTTCCATAGGGACTGCTTCGAGGGCCTGGCGAACGGGCCGGCCATCGGGAAGCGCTGGGGCCAGTCTGGCGATTCGCTCCCGGACGAGCATCCAGCCTGGGATCTGGAGGCTACGTACATCGCCCACGCCCTGGTCAGTACGATCACACTACTCTCCCCTCAGCGGATCGTTCTGGGCGGCGGAGTGATGGAACGCCTGCAGCTCTTCCCGATGATCCGCTGCAAAGTCAAGGAGATCCTGAACGGCTACATCCCATCCCCTTTGTTCGAAGGAACGCTGGATGGATATATCGTCCCACCCGGGCTGGGCAAGCGCTCCGGCATCCTGGGTGCCATGGCGCTGGCAAAAACCCTGGAGATTTAAACTAAAAGATCGTTCGAATTCAAATGAACAGCGTTTTAATGGTGAGGGTTAATTTATGAGCGAACTGCATATTGTTACCGGCGCATTCGGATATTCAGGAAAATACATCGCTGCCCGCCTGCTGGCAGAGGGTCAGCGCGTCCGCACGCTGACAAACTCGGCCAGGCGGGCGAATCCGTTCGGCGGCAGGGTCGAGGCTTACCCGTTCAACTTTGACTGTCCCGACGACCTGGTCGAATCACTGCGTGGGGCCAAGGTCCTGTACAATACCTATTGGGTGCGGTTCAACTACACTTTCTTCAAGCATGAATCGGCCTTGCGAAACACCCTCATCCTTTTCGAAGCGGCCAAGAAAGCCGGCGTGGAGCGGATCGTTCATATCAGTATTACCAACCCAAGCGAGTTCTCCCCTTTGGAATATTTCCGCGATAAGGCGCGCCTGGAGAATGCCCTGATCTACTCTGGCCTGTCCTACGCCATCCTTCGCCCGACCCTCCTGTTTGGCAGGGAAGACATCCTCATCAACAACATTGCCTGGACCCTGCGCCACCTGCCGGTTTTCGGCCTGTTCGGGAATGGCAGTTGCCGCATCCAGCCCGTCTATGTGGATGACTTGGCTGCATTGGCGGTCGAGCAGGGAAGGAATCCGGAAAAAATCATTCTCGACGCGGCCGGCCCGGAAACGTTCACTTATCGGGAATTGGTCCAGGCCATCGGCCGGATCATCGGGATCGAGCGCCCGCTCCTTTCCATGCCGCCCGCCCTGGCATACCTGGCCGGCTCGTTGGTGGGACGGCTGATGGGGGATGTCATGATCACCTGGCCGGAAGTCAGAGGGCTGATGGCAAACCTGCTCTCCGTGGATGCGCCTCCGGCCGGAGCGACCCGCCTGACCGAGTGGGCCCGGGAAAACCGCACCCGACTCGGGGTCCACTACGCCAGCGAATTGAAGCGCCGGAAGGACAGGCTCAGCACCTACTAGCCAGATACGTCCCTGCAACCCCTCCCCTATCCATCCGTAATTAAAAGTGATACCAACGAAAATCGAAAAGGAGAGGTCGCCATGTCAACAGAAGAGAAAACAAAGACCGTCAAGGTCAACAACGGAAGCGCAGCCGGTGCATTTTGGACAGCCGGTTGGATCTTCACCATGGCCTTTGCCAAACTGATCTGGTGGAAGGCGCTGCTGGCCATCATCATCTGGCCCTGGTATCTGGCCCTGGCAGTCCGCTAACAGGCAAAAAACAAGCGGCAAAAATCGCAGACCTGACCGGTCTCCAAACCGGCCAGGTCGATTGGCTTATAATCCGATCATTCAGGAGGGCGTCGCATGGCTGATGGACCTGCAGGTGCAAGTGCGGCCGCCGCTGCAAGGCGGCGACAGCTTCGGGAGGAGGAAGAAATGACGAATTACCCTGCCGATGAAACCGCCGGGTGGGAGTTCAAGATCGTCCGTTCCGTGACAGGCGCATTCGCAAAGCCCGTGGTATTCAACAAGCTGCTCGAAGAGGAGGCCCGCGCCGGCTGGGAACTGCTCGAGAAGTTCGACGATCGCCGGGTGCGCTTCAAACGGCCGATCAGCGCCCGCGCCGGGGATGCCCAACTCCCGGCCGGAGTGGATCCATACCGCACCCAATACGGCATGTCCCGCCTGACCTATATCCTGCTCATTCTTGTGATCACCTTGTTGGGAACCTGCGGCCTGTGGGTTTTGGTCATGGCCCTCTTCAGTCTCTTTCGTTCCCCCATGTCCTCGCCGTTCTAGGCCGAAATTCCGAAACGGAGAATTCGCATGCATTCTGGCATCGAAGTCGTTCCCTTTGGCGATTTCAGCAATCCGCGCGCCATCCTCGATCTTGCCCTGGCCGCCGAAGCGTCCGGCTGGGAGGCAATATGGATCTGGGACCACATGCTCGTCCCATACGGCGCCGGCGATCCGTGGGTCACATTATCCGCTGTCGCGGCTTGCACGAAGTCGCTCAGGCTGTGCGTCGGTGTCTCCCCCCTGCCACGCTACCGCCCGCACCTGCTGGCGCGCATGCTGGCCGGACTGGACCTGTTGAGTTCTGGCCGAGTCATCTTCAGCACCGGGCTGGGAATCGCGCCGGACTTTGCCCCGTTTGGGGAGCCGGCCGAGGATAAAATCCGCGCCGCCATGCTCGACGAAGGTCTGGGGCTTTTGGACGGTTATCTATCCGGTGAAGAAGTCAACCTCCACGGAAAGTATTACACCGCTGAAAAGGTTCGCATGGTGCCTTCTGCGCTGCAGAAGCCGCGCATCCCAATCTGGATCGGCGGCGACAGCCGGGCGGCGCTCCGCCGGGCCGCCCACTGGAATGGCTGGATCATCGGAACCGTGGATGAGAAAAGCCAGATTACGAAGACGCCGGAGCAGCTCGCCCGGCAGGTTTCCTATATCTGCGAACATCGAGCATCCAGTACGCCTTTCGACGTCGCTGTGGATGGGGCATCCGCTCCCGGGCAGGCTGCCCTGATTGGCGAATATGAGCAGGCTGGAGCGACCTGGTGGTTCGAAATCATACACCAGCTGCGCGGCACGACTGTTGAGCTCGTCCGACGCATCCAGGCTGGCCCGGCTCGCTAAAAAACCGGAGTGCCGGGATTAAATACCGGCCGGGCGTGCTATACTGGCATTGGCTGGGGAATTCCGGGATCCACTTCATTCTGACATGCCAGGGAAAGGAGAAAAGACCATGGCAGAATTTGAGAAACCCAAATTCGAGTATGCATACAACGTCGCCGCGGAAGTCGCGCATCTTCGCGCCCAGAAGGCCAAGCGCCAGGTCCCGGCCTGCTCAGCTGGGACCTTGATGGTAGCCACCTGGAACATCGCCAACCTTGGCGCCCAGGATCGACGCGACCAGGATTTCGAGCTGATCGCCGAGATCCTGAGTTGGTTCGACATCGTCGCCGTCCAGGAATGCCGCGATCTTTACACGGACCTGGATCGGATCGTCCAGAAGCTTCCGAAGACATACAGGTACCTGATGTCCGATCCGGCCGGCAATTCCGAGCGCATGTCTTTCGTCTACGATAGCCAGAAGCTGACCCTCCTCGAAGAGGTCGGGGAGATCAATTTTCCGCCTTCAGAAATGGACAAAGTGAAGCTTCCAAAGAACGCCGCGAAGTTCGAAGGCTTCGACCGCCCGCCATACTTGGCCTCCTTTTCTGCCGGCCAGACTTCCATCACTTTCGTGAACGCCCACCTGTATTTCGGGAAGTCCCGCAGCGATCCAGACTCGATCGGCCGGCGGGCGCTGGAAACCTACGCGGTCGCCATGTGGGCCGAGGGACGGATGAAAGACCCGCGGAAAGCTTTCACACGCGAGCTGGTCGTTCTGGGAGACCTCAACATGCCCAGGAGCACGGATACCGACCCGATCTTCCAGACCCTGACGAAACTGGGCCTGGAGGTGCCGTTGCACT
>DATJPX010000028.1:0-15765 GCA_035506155.1 Anaerolineales bacterium | reverse complement strand
CACGCGCCTAATCCCGCGGCCCGGGATATGGACTTGTCGCTACAATCTGACTCAGCTCACCGCTTTCTTCACGAGGACGTCAATTCTCGCTTCTTCGGCGGCAGTCAACTCCTTCAGCGCGAAAGCGACCGGCCACAGGGCGCCTTCGTCGAGGTTCGCCTTGTCGCTGAAGCCAATCGTCGCGTACCTCATCTTGAACTTTTGCGCGCATTGAAAGTGGCAGATGACGTTGCCATCCTTGGCATACGCGGGCATTCCATACCAGGTTTTCGGCGAGAGGGCCGGCGCGCTGGTCGTGATGATCGCGTGCAGCCGCCCCGCCATGGCGCGATCCGGTTCCGGCATCGCAGCGATCGCCGCAAGCACGGCATTCTCGCCTTGCGCCCTATCTGCGTTCGCGCGCGCTTCTGCTTTAAGCTCTTGGGCGCGCGCTTTCATCGCGGCCTTTTCCCCATCCGTGAATCCCTTGGACGTCTTGCCGCTCGAGGCGGATTTCTGCGCGGCTTTCTGGGTGTCGCTGTCTTTGTTCATGAAAACCTCCTTACCACATAAATTGCCGGATTACGGCTTATTTTTGCATTCTATCTTAACGTGAAATGAAAATGGATCGAAATGACAGATGACGTCCCTTTTCTAATCAGGAACTCATAATTTAGCCTATAGAAACATCGATCCCCCAAGTCGAAAAACATTGCGGTCTCCGGTCCGAGGCTATTTCTCGGAACCGAAGACCGAATTCCAGCTTAATGACGGGCCCTTGTCAGATAGCGCCCAGCTTTATTCGAAAGCTTGACGATCTGTGGACGATCGATTTTATAATGACTTTTTGGATCGTCTCTCGAGTACATACTTTACAGAAGGGCTGACCGCCTTATCCGTGCGGTGAATACAGCCGTACCAACAGCAAGGTCGGCGCATGCCCTCCTTGAGTTCCGTGCGCACCCTTTCAACGTGCTCCCTTCGGGTTTCCGGTTTTTTAACGGAGATCGCCCAGCATATCCATTCATTGCGCGCCAGAGGCGTAAGATCCTCCCATGCCGCCAGCGCCTCCGCGTCAGAAGCGAGGGTTTTCCGTAAGTCATCTGGCAATTCGTGGACAACACCACCGGAGATTTCTTTTTTGGTCGTAGCCATAAGTCAATCCTAACACCAAATGACCCTCTCTCGCAAGGCCAGGCGGGCTGCGGACGACCGCCCCGCGAAAGCCAGTTCGGCCAAACTGATTGGCCTCGGAGCCCCTGCCTAGCCTGTCCCAGTGGAATCACATGAGCCGGGGTTCCACGCCCGGCCCAGGTGACAAGGAGGAGAAAAGGAAGTTACTCATTGGCATCATACCATCCCCGCCCGGACAATGCTTGACGCTTGCGATGCGACCGCGCTACGTCTCCCCTACTCCGGGCAACCGCCCTCGAATCCCACATCGCAGGCGGTTGCGCTTCCAGTTCTCTTCCGAAGGCCGAATCTCGGCCGATAGGCCTTGAGAAGGCGTCTGAGCTGCCGCGCCGAAGGCGGTCAGCTCACCGCTTTCTTTACCAGGTCGCGGATCCTTACCTCCTCGGCAGCGGTCAACCCCTTCAACGCGTAACGGGTCGGCCACATGACGCCCTCATCGAGGTTCGCCGCATCGCTGAAGCCGAACTCCGAGTACCTCGTGTTGAACTTCTCGGCGTATTGGAAAAAACAGATGATCTTGCCGTCCCTGGCGTACGCCGGGAAACCGTACCAGGTTTTCGGCATGAGAGCCGGCGCGGTGTCTTTGATGATCTCATGCAGCCGCCCGGCGATGGAGCGGTCCGGCTCCTTCAACGCGGCGATTGCCGCAAGCACGGCCTTTTCGCCTTCCTCCCTGTCCTTGGAGGCGCGCGCTTCCGCCTTCAGCTCCTGGGTGCGAGCCTTCATCGCAGCTTTTTCCTCGTTCGTGAATCCAGTGGATTTCTTTGTGGTGTTGGTACCTGTGCTCATGAAAATCTCCTTATGGCTAATGTTTCCGGTAAGATCCTTGCACGTCCGTACAATCCGTGCAAGCGAAATATAGATTTGTTACTGGGTGCTCACGCGTCCTGAAGAAGCCCGATGATGTTCCCGTCGGCGTCTCTGACGCTTGCGACCAACCTTCCGCCGCCGACATCGGTTATCTTCCGCAAGGTTTGCGAGCCGGCCTCCTGGAGGGATTGCAGGCTTTGCTGGATGTCATCGACATGATAGAAGGCCGTCATTCCGGCTTCGGGGCTGTTCGGGACCAAGCCAATATCCTGGTCCCCGACCTTGAAGCCAATATAGTATGGCTGGTCCCCATACGGATCGACGCCCAGGAGAGTGCGGAATTGCTCCTTCGCCCGGGCCATGTCCTTGACAGGATAGATGATCGTTTTGACGCCTTTGTTCATATGAAACTCCTTTACTTGTAAATTCTACCATTTAGTTATATAATAAAGATACTCTAAAATCAAGCTATTGTCAAGAGGCATGGATATGGCAGACCCCCAAAAGATCGACCTGATCA
Organism: Anaerolineales bacterium; assembly: GCA_035506155.1. Classification (GTDB taxonomy): domain Bacteria; phylum Chloroflexota; class Anaerolineae; order Anaerolineales; family Villigracilaceae; genus UBA877. Next base: position 13,262 of record DATJPX010000028.1, on the reverse strand, counting down.
TCCGTACCAATGTGGCGGCCAGGGAGTATGGCATCCAGATGACGTTGTATCGCAATATCATTTTCGAAAAACTGGGCGTCAATGGGACCGACATGGAATGTCTTGGCTATTTGTTATCCAAACGCATTTCCACCCCCACCGAGCTTGCCAAATATACCGGCCTCAGTTCCGGCGCGACGACCGCGATGCTCGATCGGCTCGAAAAGGAAGGGTTTATCGAACGCCGCCCCAACCCGGATGACCGCCGCGGCACGCTCATCGCCCTCGCAGAATCGGGAGCGGACAGGGTGGCCCGCTGGTATGCGCCAGTGGGAAAAGCGCAAGAACGGCTCATTTCAAATTACCCGGAAGAAGAGTTGCAATTGATCGCGAGCTTCTTCGAAAGCTACGCAAAAATATGGGAGCAAGAACGCGAGAAGCTCCAAGAGTCATAAAGCAGCAAGATAAAGATTAGCCTCTATTTAGGCCCCCGCGCTCCCGGGTTTATAATTGCATCGGGTTGGGTCCAGCGGTCGAAATGCGAAGAGGAATATCGACAATTCACGCGGTCATTGGGATGGAGAACTCTGTCATGCAAAAAACCCCTTGGAAAATGAAGCCTGTAGTGTCTTTGACAGTTCTCTTTGTAGTGGTTTCGGCGTGTGGAACCCCGGCAGTTTCCGCTGTAAAATCGACGCCTACTCGAACAGTCCCTCCAACTGCGCCCATCCCCACCCTTGCGAGCACCCCGACTGCCACCCTCGACCCTTACAGCGGCCCAGTGAAGATCTCCGGCCGCGTAACCGACGACGCTGGCAATCCGCTCGTGACGAACGTCGCCTTCGACGCCTTCGGTTTGGGGGACCAGGGGTTCGTCACGACCGATTCCAGCGGCTACTATGAGAAAACGGTCCCGGACGCCCTGCAGTACATCGTCTCGGTGAATCCAGGCCCCGCCAAACAGATCGGGAAGTATTCCTTCCCGACGGGTATCCTATCGCAAAGGAAGCTGCTGGTCCGGAATGGGCCGGAGGCTCAGGTGGATTTCAAAGTCGGAGCCGGGGGCACGCTCTGGCTGCAATCGTATGATAAATCCGGCCGGGAGATGACGCCCGGGGATTACGTCAATTCTTCGATGATCGGGGCCTATCCGCTCGGGGCATATCCGGAAGGAGAAACTTTCCAGAACGGGTACCAGGGCTACAGCGTATTCTGGGGGTGGGTCCAGGGAACGAATCAAAATGTCGCCTGCCTCTTGCTGCCTCCCGGAAAGCCGGCCGAGCTCTGGGCGGTCTGGCGCGTGCCGGGGATCGGGACGACCTTCCTGCACGCCGACAACGATGGGCAAGGCTTCAGTGTGGAGACCGGGAATGTCACCCCGATCAACCTGGTCTACGAGTTTGCCCGGACGGAATACCGGGATACGCTGAAACAATACCAGGATCTCCAGGCCGCCGGGTACACATTCACCGGCGACATCCCGGCCAAACTCGATTCGGCCGGCCGGAGCCTGGCGCTCGCCGAAAGCCTGCACCAGAAAGGCTCGGAATCCGCCAGCGCCGTACAGGCCTACCAGGTCCTGACGAATGTCGTCCAGGCCCGGGAACAGTTCGTCCTGGAAAAAGCCCAGCAGGACATCGAAACGAACCGCAAGGGGACGGTCACCGTGACCCTGACGGATGATCAGGGCCGTCCGCTCCCGAACGCCAGGGTGGATTACCAGCAGGTCTCCCACGATTTCGTTTTCAGCATCGCCTGGCCCTCCGAAGCGCAATATCAATCCCTGCGGGCGGCCGGCTTCGAATACGCCAGCTTCGAGAGCTGGTGGGGCGAGATCGAAACCGCAGACGGAGTTTATAAGTTCCCGGACTCGGTGGTCTCCCAGTTGCAGAAGGCCGGCTTTGGCATCGTGCAGCACGCCGGAGTCTGGACGACCCCCGCCTCTCAAATAACAACGCCAAAATTCCTGGCCGGGGCCTCGCCTGCCCAGCTGAGCACCAAGGCGGAACAGTACAGCCAGAACATCCTGAGCCATTATGGGGATCAGATCCACGTATACAATGTTTTCAACGAGCCGGATCAACTGCAGGCATACCAGTTCACGCTGGACGAACTAGTGGATCTGGTTGGCTCCTCGCTGCGCGGAGCGAAGCAGGGCAACCCCGCGGCGATCGATTACGTCAATCTTTCGATGCCGATCTTCCAGTCCATCAACCAGGGCGGTGCCAACTACACGGTGGCTTACGACATGTACGGGAACGCTACGCCGGGTTCGGTCAGTTACGCATCGCCGGCCGTGTCCGGGACCGCGTTCGTGCAAGCCTTGCAGAATGCCGGTTACAACCCGGATGCGATCGGCCTCGAGTATTACTACGGCGTGGTCCTGCCCCCCATCGACCTTGGCGTCTATGCGGACAGCCTGGATCACTACAGTACGCTCGCGAACAAGATCTTCGTTTCCGAGCTCTCCTATGCCACGTTGGACGACTATCCCGGCCTGAACAAGTGGTGGAGCTGGTACGGCGGCTGGCACGGGGGCTATACCGACCAGGCCCAGGCCGATTGGGCCCGGGACGCCCTGACCATCGCTTTCAGCAAACCCTACGTGGACGGCGTCCAGTGGACAGGCGCCGGCGACGGTCCAACCGATTACGATTTCGTCGGCGACGGGCTCTTCCACAAGGATGGGGTCACCCCTCGCCCGGCGCTCCAGGCAATGGGGGATGCGATCCACTCCTGGACGACCCAGGGGAGCGGCGCGACCGACGCATCCGGTTCCCTGACGCTGCGCGGCTTCGGCGGCGAGTACGCCCTGACGATCACCACCGCCGATGGACGCACCCTGCACGGCAAGGTACACATCGCCGAGCAAGAGAAAAACCGGACCCAATTAACTTTGGATGCCACCCCGCCGGCGATCGGCTCGGCTTCGGCGAGCAGCCAGGTAATCAAGAATGGCGACTACCTGGAGATCAAAGTAGGCGCCGATACTACTGCCTCTGCCGTGAGCGCGGATGTCTCCCAACTGGATACCACCCAAAAAGACCCCCTCACCCTCGAGCGAGGCTCGGACGGAATTTACTCCATCAAGTTCCCCCTGAGTGTGCTGAACCGCGCCCCCAACGGCACCAAGACGATCACGATCCTAGCGTCGGATGAGGTCGGGAACGTCCGCGCGACGACCCTGCAGGTCGAATTGAACAATCCGGCCCCCCTCCTGGACCCAGTCCCTCCGGACGACAGCTTTGCCGGGACCACGCTCGATCCGGGAAAATGGAGTCCGCAGATCAACGGCGGAGGGACGGTCAAACAGGACGGACGATTGATCCTGTCCGTCGCCAACGCGCCCGCCAATTCCACCGTGATGGTCAACTCCACCTGGGCCTTCACCGGGGACTTCGATGTCCAGGTGGATTTCCAGATCGGCCCGGGCTGGGGCGCGCCCACCCGGGAACACCTGGACGGGGCCATGTTGGGGGTCGCCATCGCCGGGCAGACCTATCACATCACCCGTCTGAGAAGCGGCAACCAGGACGCCTTCTTTGCCTGGAGCAACCAGGGGACCCTGACCAGGAATTGGCCGACGACTGCCCTTTCCGGAAAGTACCGGCTGGTGAGGACAGGCACGAATCTGGTCCTGCTCTACGACAGCGGCTCCGGCTGGCAGGAGTTGGACAGCGCGGCCGTCCCGGCCGGCCCGGCCCAAGTCTACTTGGGAAATGGCAGCGTCAACGCCGCCCAGGCATTCACGACCTACTTCGACAATTTCAGGATCAACTCGGGATTGACCACCTATACTCCTTGACGGGTGGGCTCCCCTGCCAAGACGAGCCCGAGTCGTCGATCATTCCATATGAATGCCAATCGGCTGGATGCCCCATCATCCAGCCGATTGCTGTTTCTAACCGAAGATACGCGTCCAGTCGATTCTCCCGGTCAGTGCCCGCTCCGGCCCCCGTTAGTGCTGTTCGCTCCAATACTCCGTCAGTTGCTCAAGACTGATCCCATAGCGGACGGCAATTCCCTTGGCATAACTCAGGCCGCGCGGCGGTCCGGGTTTTATTCTATAGGTGCACGGGGCAAAATCATCGAGGCTGTCCTCTTTGTCCCCTTCCAATGCCACTCCCGCCACCAGGCTGACCACCTGGCTGTCGCCCCTTTCATCGGCGTTGAAGGAATCCAAATCTTCCGCCAGCGCATGCAGATGGGTCGCATAAATGGCTCTCACGCCAAAGATCTTCAAAGCCTGCACGATATCGCGGGCGAGGTAGAGGCTCTCACCCGGGCTCGTGCTGGAGAGGGATTCGTTCAGCAGGACCAGGCTCTTTTTGCTGATCGAGTGGAAAATCTCATTCAGCCGCAGGGCTTCCTCTGCCAGGCGGCCCATCCCTTGCTCGGTCTTTTCCAGGGCGGCAAATTGGGTGTAAATTCCATCCACCGGGCTGATCCGGGCTGCTTGCGCCGGGATATACAAACCTGCCTGGAACAGCACCTGCGCCAACCCGATCGCCTGGGTGTAAACCGTCTTCCCGCCTTGATTTGGACCGGTGAGGATGAAAATCCGGCCGGAAGGCCCAAAATCGACATCGTTCAGCACGATCGTTCCTGCGGCGGATCCGGGCCCGGACTCGATCTGGCGCAACGCCAGAATCAAGTTATACAAACCCTGGATGGAACCCACCCGCTCTTCCGTAGGCGCAGCCTCCGGGCAACATACCGGCAACCCTTCGGCCTGCATTTGCTTGATGAAAGCAATTGCGCCCAGGTAGAAAGCGAATTCCGTCTCGAGCTGGATGAGCAATCGGGTATTCACCTGCGAATATTGTTTCAGCTCGCGGGCGATCGGCGTCAGCATCGTCCGCAGGATATCATACAGGTCCCGGAAAAGCGGAACCATCATCGGATCGGCGCGGGTAGGGATGGAAACCACACGGCTGGCTATATCCTCCACCATGAGGTTCGGGACTTCATGCAGGGGACCAATGCCATGCTCCGGATTCTGTCCATACTTCTTCCCCAACAACCGGTCGAACAAGGTCCCATCCCTGAACGGCTTATCGTGAATGGCCAACAGGGTGGCCTCTACGGGCTGCAATTCCGAATTCAGGTTCAGGCCGATGGTGATGCTGGGCACGGTATTCAGTTTTGCGAGCAGCTCCGGCAGACCATCCTTAAGGGACTGGAAGGTCTCGTCCTCCGCAAGGTTCTCCAGCTCCAGGCGCAACCCTGCCAATCCGCGCGAATGAATTCCGGAACCCGCCTCCTCCAATACTTGTTTGAGCTTGCAGACACAGGAGACGTAGGTATTAAGTTCAGTTAGCCGGCCCAATATTTCGGGAAGCGGGCCATTCGTCGAATGTGCCTCGGCGTAATCGTGAAGCTTGACGAGCGCCGGCAGTAATTCCTTGACACCGCTGAAGACGGCAGGGCAATCCAGGAAATCCTTCAACACTTCCTGCCGGTAATCGATGGTATCGATATCGCTGCATAACTCCAGCAGGATCGATTTGATCGCATTCTGGTATCGGTTATCGATGCTGAGCGTCCAGGCGACCTGTTCGATCTCCAAATCTTCGATCGCCTTCATGCCCCAACGGTCAGGCTTGCCTGGCAGTTCCCGGTGTTCGGGATAGAGCAAGCTGAATTCAGAATTCGCATCTTTCCTGTCCATCGTCCCTCGCTTGGTTGTCGGGAATATCCAACTCTTGAATTATAAAGGCATCTCGACAAATCGGCCTTCGTTTGCTGAGCTGGACAGGGCGAAGGGATATCGGCCCACCTGGAATCAAAGACGCCCTCGCGGGCGTCTTTGTCAAGTTGCGGGGGGTGGACTCGAACCACCGACCTCCAGGTTATGAGAGGCAATCTCAGACCGCTCACCGCGGACCGCAAGGGCACCCGATTTTAGGCAGCCTCGCGGTCTTCGGTTTCAAGGAGCCTGGCGGTCTTCGATTGGTCAATCGAAGACCGGATTTGAGCCTGGAAGCCTAGATTTAAGATCCGAAAAACACTTCCAGGTGACAATATTACAGAGAAATTGTACCTCAATTTCAAGGTGCGAAAAAACATTGCGGTCTGCGGTTCGGGAGGAATCAGGGAAATCAACAGTTTTTTGGTCTTGAACCGAAGACCGGATTCCAGCCTTTAAGTCATGTCTGCCGAATCAACCATTCAACCCTTACCAAATCATCTACCGTTTGGTATTCTGGATCGCCGGTTAAAATAATCGCACTTTCACACATAGCAGATGCGACAGCAAAGGCATCTGCAAAGGAAAGTGCATGGGAGGCTTTTATGTGAGCTGCATCCAAAATCAGATCACGGCTGGCTTCTACCAATTCCAGAGGAAGGCTCTCGATTAATGCCTGGACTGCTTGTGCAGCCGGCAACCCCCGCGTTCGTTCTGTGATGTAGAGCACCTCTCCCAAGTTGATCAGCGACATCACCAAACGGCACTTGTGGCTTTTCGCGAGCGCGAGCACCTCCTGCACCCGTCCCCCTCCCGGCTCGTCATTCAAATATGCTAGCAGGGCAAAACTATCCAAAAGATAGATGAGCTTACTTACCACGTTTCAAATCCAGTTTATGTTCTTCCACCACGGCCTGAGTGAGCGAGTCGTTGCCTTTCAACATACCTGCGCCTTGCTTTACCGGATCCTTGAAGGCTGGCACTATTGCGAGGACTCCCCCATAATCCACGACCTGTAAATTCGCACCTGGTTTTAGCCCATACTTTTCACGCATCGCCGCCGGAATCACCACCCAACCTTTTTGAGATAATTTGACATTCATATTGGCCTCATGTTGTTATACAATTTATGCAATAAGTATAACACGGCTTGCCGCTCGAATGGAGGCGATCTCCGTACAATACCGGTGGCTTAGCGGCCATATTTCATTTCCAAGTTTTTTAGACTACTGCACCGACCAATTTGGTGTCAGTATGCCGATCAACCTGAAGACAAGGGGGAATCCCAAGAATAGGTGACGCATTATTGAACGCAATTTCAATTTACCCCCGATTCTCCGACAGATTAACTTTTCAGTAGTTTATCCAGACCTTCCGCTAGCGGCTTCAGATCTTGTTCGATCGCCCGCCAGATGATCGGCAGGCTGACCCCGAAGTATTCATGTGCCATGATATTTCTCATCCCGCGCATCTCAAGCCAGGCGAGATCAGGATATTTCTCCTGGATTTCCAGCGGGATGAATCCAGCTGCTTCTCCTTTGATCTCCAGGTTGCGGATCACCGCGTCCACCGTTTTTCCATCTTCGCGGAATTGCTCATAACTCATCCCATGCGTGTACTCCTGGATCTTCTTGATACACGCCAGGATATCTTCTACTCGCATTTTCCAATTGCGTTCAGGCGACTTGGACCGCCTCACGTAAAATGTCAGCCCGCATGGCTGGGCGGAGTGCATCCGGTGTCACCAGGTCCACCTGTCTGCCGGTCAATTCTTCGAGATACATCTTCAAGCGGATGAATTCGAACAGTCCCACAGGGCGATCGAACTCCACCAGCACATCAATGTCGCTGGCGGGAGTCGCCTCGCCGCGCGCCAGGGAACCGAACACAGCCAACGATTTAACTCCTCGCTGGTGCAATTCAGCCTGATGGCGCTTAAGTAGTACAGATACATTTTTCAGGTTCATCATCGTGCTCCGTATTAAGTATATCCTGCATTTTTTCCTTTTTTATGATTGCTTCCCCCCTTTGATCAAGTGCCTATTCTTGGCACAGTTCCGGGTGTTTCTTTGGCAACCATTCCACCAGGAAATCCAATCCACGCTTGCGGCTGGCGGAATGAATGCCTTTCCTCCAACACGGCCAGTTTTTCACCAATCGGGCATATCCTATCTGCTGCAGGATCTCTTTATACAAGGCATATTCAATCAACCTACACGCCGCCCAATCTTGATCGAATCGCCCCATGGCGATTTTCCCAGCCAAAATATCCTTGAACCGGGCTTCTTCAAGAAGGTAATCCCAAACATCAGGAGGTTGCATTGCAAAGGAATCTCTTCAACTCTTAGGCACCATGCACCTAAAAACTTACTCTACTTCCTCAAATTCCAATAGATTTTCCAAGCGTGTGGATGCTTTGCGGACTCTCCGTCGGTGTTGAGCCATATCCTCTCGATTTGCGGCGGCCGCAGCCAGGTCAAGACTGGCTCGGGCAAGGGCGAGCGCCGCGTTCTGGGTGGCCGTATCCCCTTTGACGGCTGCAAGCTGGGAAGTAAGTACCTCCAGCTTCGGGTTCAAACTGGAGGAGCGCGGACGTATTCGTGGAACTGCCACCTTTGAATCTGGATCCAGGCTGGTAATGATGCGATCTTTGTGCTTGGCAACTTGATAGACCCGGTTGAGATCAGCCCGGATATTTCCACCAAAGCTCACGTTATAGCCGGAAAACAGGCCATCATAAACAATCAGGCCCTTGAATGGCAGCAGGACGGTTTGCACCATTTGGGGGAGGGCGTAGCTGGGGACAATCTCATCGAGCGGGGTCACCAGTCCGGAGACGAAATATACTTTATCCTGGTCGCCGATGAAGATGGTCCCTTTTTTCAAATGCCGTATTATGTAAAAAGTTCCTTTGATGAAATATCTTCGCCAACCACGCAAAATCTCCAATTCGCCAGCGGAAAACGCATCGGGATTTGCCTGGATATAGTCATCCATCAGGGCGGGCCGTTTCCATAACAGATCACGCACCTTGATCTTTTTCTCGGAGGAGAGATGGGCATAAGCCTCCGCAGATGTCATGTCTTTGAAGGTACCAGCCTGCTGGTTGACATAGAATTGAACTCCCCACATAAGCTTGTAAAAAAGTTGTGCATCATCAGGCGAAAGGATCATATCAATCTCAGGAGCAACTAAAAATTGATCAATCGTTCTTATTCGAGGTCAGGTGGTTCGACCGGACTCACAGAAACCAGATAATCAAATTTCCCTTCCCCTGCCGTGCTTATCAGCGTATCGATGATCCGGCGGATCTTCCGCTCGTCGTCGTACGGTCCGGAGACGAAAAACGGCTTGCCCTTCCTGCCGAACTTGATCTTGTTTTTACGAGGATAAGCATCCGGGGGAGCGAGGACAAGATCGGCCATCTGCTTCTTGAAGTCGGGAGAGGGCTGAAATCCATACCGGGCGGCAAACTCGATCGCCCCATAGATCAACTCGTGAGCGAACTCGGGGGAGCATTCTTCCGGCGATTCAACACACATATGCGCCAGCTCCTGCTTGAATCGTTTCAATGAATAATCCGCATTGGCAAAGGCGTCCTTTACACCCAGGCAATTAAGATCGACCATGCAATTGCAGAAAATGACCTTGTCGCTGGACTGTTGGCGGGCGATGATGACCGGCGTGATGCCAGCCTCACGCCAGCCCTGATGCACCCAACAACCAAAAATGGGATACTCCCGGGCATTTTGCAGGTAATAACGGGGCGTCAAAAACTGCACAGGGCGAATTCGTGATATGGGAATCTGCCGGTCATTCTTTGGAGTGCGAGATTTCCGGGCAGCCTTGTCCTTTTTAGCCACCTCAACCTCCCTTCTTGGGCTGTTTTTTCGCCCCTTTTGCGGCTGTCTTCCCGGTAGGGAGGGGTGCGGCCGCTCGTCGTTCCTTCAACCATTTGAGCGCTCCCTGTGTGCTGCGCCAGTAGTTTAAATGGTGCGATGCGTAATCGACAGCCTCTGATTCGCCTCCCCATTCAAGCATCTCCGGCAGTCGATTGGGAATCCTTTTTTCCCCGGTCAGATAATTTGGAACGTATGGATTTTCTTCCAGTGCGTCTTTCAATTTCCGATTCGCCTTGGCCGAAGGGCCGGTGCTGCGATAGGTCAGCAGTGCTCGCGTATACAGCCAGACCGTGGACCATTCATCGTCGTAGCTGGCAAGCAGCTTCTCCACTTCATCCTCGCGTTTCAAGCCCAAGAACAGGTCCACGAGAATATAGCGGATCCCCTGGTTATCCCCTGGATTAAGGCGCAGCAGTTCCTGGTAAGCTTTGATAGCCTCGTCCTCCCGTTTCAGCCGCCACAAACAGTTGGCCTTTCCCGCCAGCGCGCGCATGTAGGGACGTGTTTCCAGCAAACCCCAAAAATGGCCCGCATTCTCCTTGAAGTATCTTTTTCCCAGGGCGCGTTCGCCAGCAGCCACACCTTCCTGGTAGTACTGGAATGCCTGTTCGAGGGTGTCTGCCTCCTCCTCTGCCAAGAGGACATAGGCGTCCGCACAATTCTCGGATTCTTTCAAGGCCCGGTGTGCCAGGCGAAGACGCCGGGCCGCGTTCGGTTCATCCCAAGCCTTGTACATCGTGTTTTGGGCTTTCTGCACCTCGGGCTTCAGGCTGCTCTTATCGAGCGCAGCGAATGTGCTTGCGATCTGTCCTTCCATCATTCGGCGGTCGAAGGGGATCTCCATCTCTTCAGCTTCATGATGCTCCCAGTCATCCGTATCAAGAGCGGGCAATTCTTCCAGTGGTAATGTCCCAGCCGGGTACTTGAATTCCACTGTTCGGGAACCACCCGAGGTCATGACAGTTATCCGGGATTCAAATGGCTGGATCTTATCCTCAGTATCTTTCTGCATGTGGCTATTCACCAACTCAGGAATGGAACGCAGCAACGTTTCGTAGCAAAGGATTTCTTCGAGGTCGGGTCGTGCGACCTGTTCCGATGGCAGGAAAATGCATGGGAAGGGATAGACCTGAGATCCGGCCACTTCCCAACCATACTCTTCGATGGCATCCAGGTCATCGAAGGAGATCATGTGGGCTGGGTTGAAGAGAAGCGAGTGCATGCCGGTTTCCGGCACGATCTCCATCGGATGGTCGTGCGCCCGGTACATGCGCTCGATATCCTCCCAGCGCCGGTAGATTGAAAGGCCGTATTCAACCCCTGCCTGGCCAAGCACGCTGGTAAACAACTGCTCATTCCTGGGAGAGATACGCACGGCCAAGTAATCGTCGTTACCCAAATGGACCCAGGGAGCCTGTCGGTAAAACTCCGCGGCAGCTTGAAAGAGTGCCGCAGCGGCTGTCCGGGTGACCCCCTTTCCGGAGAACAGTCCCGGGATCTCCGGCTGGCCTTCATTCAAGAAGCCCTCCAAATCCTTCACCAACTCATCCACGCTCTCGCTTTTGGGATAATAAACTGCCCGGATCTGGATTTCTTGAAGAAAAGAAGTCAGGGTTCTAAGCAGCTCCTGGTCTTCGAAAATGATCTTGGCTGGACGACCAGGTTGCAGCCCCAATTTCTTCTCGGGGCGGGTCATGGCCTTGATCAGGAATTTTTGAATGTCACGCGAGGAAGCTTTCTTTACGATTTCCGAGGCCAGGATCATGCCCTCCCTTCGGTTCATCAGAAGCATCACAAGAGCCCTTACCGGTTCTTCAGACTCATTCGCGATCCAGGAATGAAGTTTGCGGAGGGCAAAGACCCACGAATCTTCCCTTTGTGGGAGCTCGGATGGATCAATTCTGGCAGCTCGAGTCATTAGACCTCTGATCATGCTTCAAGTTGAACAGTGCGCGAAATACCGACCCAGGCGAATAATAACAGAAATCCGTACTCAATACTTCTTACCGCTTTCAGCATAGCGGGCATATGTATCTTCCAGGTGCTTCTTATAGTCCTAGACAGTCACATCCGGCGTCAGCGAACCACTCAGCCTACGGACAATCGGAGCATTCGCCATCGACTGCCCGGCCGGGATGCGACGAAGATAGGCTTCAATAAGACTGGTAAGGGTAGTATTGTGTTCTGTCGCATACCGTTTGACATTTTCCAGTAATTCGCGCAGGATGCGCACGGTCAATTTTGTTTTTCGCATGGTAACTATCCTGTCGCCGATAAACCGCCGATATTCCGCCGATATTCCGCCGATAACTGGTACCGCCGGGATTTCCGCGCCGGATCGCCAATCACCAGCCAACCGGCCTCCACCCATCCGGCCAGCAGGTCGCGCACCTGGCGGGGAGAAAGCCCAAGAATGCGAGCCACATCGTTGGCGGTGATGTCCTCCTGCCTTTCGAAGAGGCCCAGGACCATTCGTCCACGCCTGTCAAGTCGGCGTAACAGGACTTCCGCTTGCGGATCCGCTTCCACCGCGCGGGAGCGTACCTCGCCGGCGACCGAAGAAAATACGGATGCCATGCCTTTCAAAAAGTAAACCAGCCAGGGAGTGATATCGGCTGTCGCCCGGCCTTCGTAATAATTATGGTGAGGATGGGTCACCAGGGCATCATAATAACCAGCCAAGTCTTGCACATAGAACTCTTCCAAGGCATAGAAGCGCCCCAGGTCATATCCGCCGCGGTACAAAATCCAGGTTGCCAGGGCACGTGCAGTTCGGCCGTTGCCGTCGAAGTAAGGATGGATCGTAACGAATTGGTAGTGCGCCAGGCCGGCAACGACCGGCACCGGTTGATCTTCCTCCGCCTGCCGAATCCAGGTAACAAGCTCAGACATCAAGGAAGGTACATCTTTGGCTTCCGGCGGCAGGTAAACCAGCCCCCCCTGTCCATCCCGGACTGCATTCTGGCCATCCCGATAAGGTGTCGGGCGGGCACGCTTGCCGCCGTAGATCACAGCGTGCAGTTTGCGGATATTCTCTTCGTTGATCGGGACACTCTGTTCCACCCAGCTTTCCACTTGTTCCAGGGCCTGGAAATAATGCTGAACTTCGAGCGCGTCCCTTTCCCGGCCCGGGAACTGCCGGCCATCCAAGACAGCTTGCTCTGCCTCCACCAGGGTCAACCGGTTGCCCTCGATGCGCGTTGAGAAGTGGGTCGACCTCACCCGCGCCCGCAGGCGTAGGCTCTCGGCCATGGCCGGCGGCAGGACAGTCAGGTTGACTTCTGCCCGGGATTGCTCAATAATCTGCAGCAAGCGCACGATCTCTGAGGTAAAGGAAAACAGGTAAGGCATAATCGAAGTATATCACGCCGGGTAAAATGGCCTGTAAGGTCAAAAAACTTTAGCACACATGGTGTAAGATGGGAACGCCGATGATGAGACATGGAGAACTAGACGTCTTCAGTTGGTCACATCGCGTTTCACGGTCAACCAGCATGAGAGCACAATAAACAGGACGAGAAAGATCACCAGCACAATGATTGTATGCAGATTAGAAAGCGAAGAAAGGTCTCCGCTAAAGACAAAGCGTCCCTGGTTGTCAAGGAAGGCGATCATATTATTCGCGATAAAGTAGTCGGGCACAGCCTTGAAAAATAAACTGATGGGTCCACTACTGCCGGCTACTAATGCAT
>DATJPX010000027.1:0-5811 GCA_035506155.1 Anaerolineales bacterium | reverse complement strand
CGGCCGTGGCCGAGGGACACCAACTCCTCCGGACCAGTTACATGGCCACCCACACCGACGACCAGATGTCCCGCGTCCTGGAGACCTTCGAAAAGGTCGGCCGGCAGGTTGGACTGATCTCCTGAATTTTGGAAAGAGGGGAGTGGATGCGGCTGCAGCCTATTTCGGGCCTGCAGAGCCTTTGAATTCCTCGGCGGTGACGTGGCCGGGCTGGCTGATGCCTTCCCGGTTGAATACCTTCCCAATCGTCAGGAAGAGGATCCTGATATCCAGCCGGAAGGACCAATGGTCCACGTACCAGACGTCCAGGCGGAATTTTTCATCCCAGTCGAGGGCGTTGCGCCCGTGGATCTGGGCCCAGCCGGTCATGCCGGGCACCATGTCGTGCCGGCGCATCTGCTCGGGGGTGTAGCGGGCTAGGTACTGCATCAGCAGCGGGCGCGGTCCCACCAGGCTCATCTCGCCGCGCAGGACATTATAGAGCTGGGGCAGGTCGTCCAGGCTGGTGGAGCGCAGGAAGCGCCCGAAGGGGGTCAGGCGCTCGGCGTCGGGGAGCAGCTTCCCGTCCGGCCCGGTCCGGTTCGTCATCGTCCGGAATTTATAGGTGATGAACGGGCGGCCCTTGTACCCCGGTCGCTGCTGGCGGAAGAGCACCGGCGCGCCCAGGAAGGCCCAGACCAGCAGGGCCAGCACGGCCATCAGGGGCAGGGCCACGATCAGTCCCAGGAGGGTGACCAGCAGGTCGAAAATCCGCTTGGAAGCTCGCACGGCTTCCATTCTACCAAAGGTTTGTGGTATATTTCGTCTAGAGGGCACTATGAACGAGCGAATACTCATCATCGAGGATGACCCGGCCATCCTTAAGGTTTTGCAGCGCGGTCTGGCCTACGAAGGCTACACCGTGGACATTGCCACCGACGGCCGGACAGGCTTGAACCTGTCGCACGATCACCACCCGGATCTGGTCATCCTGGATTGGATGCTCCCGGGGATGGATGGATTGGAAGTCTGCCGGCGGCTGCGCCTGCAGGGGGGAGTGCCCATCCTGATGCTGACCGCCAAGGATACCATCCAGGACCGCGTCCAGGGCCTGGACGCCGGGGCGGACGACTACATTGTCAAGCCCTTCAACCTCGACGAGCTGACCGCCCGCATCCGCGCCCTGCTCCGTCGCACCCAGACCGAGCGCAACCAGGTCTACAAGTTCGCCGACCTGACCATGGACACCGCCTCCCGCCAGGTGACCCGGGGCAAGCGGCTCGTGCCGCTGACCGCCAAGGAATATGAGCTGCTCGAGCTCTTCCTGCGCCACCCCCGCCAGGTGCTGACCCGTGAAGTCATTTTCGACCGCGTCTGGGGCTACGATTTCGGCGGCGAAAGCAATGTCCTGGAAGTCTACATCCGTTATCTTCGGCAAAAGCTCGAATCGGAGGATGAGCCGCGGCTCATTCACACCGTCCGCAGCGTTGGGTACGTGCTGCGCGAGAACCCGTAATGCCGTTCCGTTTTCGTCTCACCATCCTCTACACCGCACTGATCGGGGGAATCCTGCTCATCGTCGGGATGGCGACCTTCCTCTCCGAAAATGCCCGCCTGATCTCCCAGGTCGATTCGACTGTCGATCGCGCCTACGCCGGGCTGGTGAAGAATTGGCGGATCGGCTCCAACGGCGAGGTCGTCCCCGGGATGGTCTCGGGCTTCGACCTGACGGCGACTACCGGGTTCCAGGTCTGGAACCGGGACGGGCACCTGAGTTTCTCCTCCCCCAACCTGGGCATGCTCAACCGCCCGCTCGACTCGGTCGGCTTCCAGTCGGGCATCTCGGTCTACCACGATTCCTACGAGATCGAGGGCCGGCACCTGCGCGTGCTGACCGTGCCGCTCGAGGCGGGCGACCGCCCGGTCGGGACGGTCCAGGTGGCGACCAGCATGGACCTGGTCGATGAAGCCCGGATCAAGCTGTTCGACTCCATCCTGGCGATCGTCGCCCTGGGCATCCTGTGCACCGCCGTCACCGCCTGGTTCGCGGTGGGGCAGGCGCTGGCGCCCCTCGCCGGCGTCACCGAGACTGCCTTGCAGATCAGCCGGGCCGACGACCTTTCCCAGCGCATCCCCAATCCCGACGCGGACAACGACGAAACCGGCCGGCTGATCGCTGCCTTCAACGAGACCCTCGAGCGCCTCGAGCAGATCTTCACCTCCCAGCAGCGCTTCCTGGCCGACGTCAGCCACGAGTTGCGCACCCCGCTGACCGTCATCAAGGGCAGCGTAGCCCTGATGCGCCGCCTCAAGCAGGTGGACAGCGAATCCCTCGACAGCATCGAGGACGAGTCCGACCGCCTGACCCGCCTGGTGGGCAACCTGTTGCTCGAGACCCAGGCCGAATCGGGCAAGCTGCCGCTCCACTTCGCCCCGGTGGAGCTGGATACCCTCCTGTTGGAAGTGTTCAAGGAGATGCGCGTCCTGGCCCGCGACCGGGTGAACATCAAGCTGACCGAGATCGACCAGATCGCTGTCAACGGCGACCGCGACCGGTTGAAGCAGGTCCTGATCAACCTGATCTCGAACGCGATCAAGTACACCCCCAAGGACGGGACGGTCTACCTCAGCCTGGCGCGGGTGGGTGACACCGCCCGCCTCATCGTCCGGGATACCGGCCAGGGGATCTCGGCGGAGGACCTGCCGCACATCTTCGAGCGCTTCTACCGGGCCGAGAAGTCCCGGACGCGCTCCAGGCCCGGCGGGTTCGGGCTGGGCCTTTCGATTTCCTATTGGATCATCAAGAACCACGGGGGACGGATCGAGGTCGGCTCTTCGGAAGACCAAGGCTCGACCTTCTGCATTTACCTGCCCATTCCAAAAGTGTTCGAATCTTCCCCTACGGATTGAGTCCCAGGCTCGCCTCGGCCTCCCGGCAGAGGCTGGCCCCTCCGGCCGCCAGCCATTCGTCCAGGCGCAGACTTTCGCTTGCTCCGGCGCTGGCCTCGGCGTAGATCCCGCTGCCCCAGTAGGCGTAGCGCTGGGTCTCGCCCGGCCAGGTCAGCTCGGGGCGGCCGATCAGGCTGATGCCCCCGTTATAGCCGGCCAGCGCCAGGCGGACGTCCCCGCCGGCGGCCTGCAGCGACCGTTTCAGGTAGGCCAGGCCGCGTTCGGCATTTGTGTCGGGCAGGTAGGGATTCTCGTCCAGGCTGAAATGGTCGGGCATGACCTGGAAGAGGCCGATCGCCCCGGCCTGCGAGCGCGCCTGAGGGTTGCCGCAGGACTCGATTTGCATGACCGTGGCGACCAGGTTAGAATCCAGGCCCGCCTCGCCCGACCAGGATTCGAGTTGGTCGTTCCAGTACTGGACCGCCGGCCGGAAGATCGCCGAGATCGTCCCCCCGGGGGCGGCGGCCTGGGCCCCGCCGAAGCCCGTCAGCCCGGCCGCCAGCGCGCCGGGCGCAGCCGGGAGGCTGGCGTTCAGCCAGAAGAACGCCAGGATGGCCCCCACGCACAGGACGGCCAGGGGCGGCAGGACGAATCCAGACAGACAACCGCCTGGATTGGAGGCGGTTGCCGGTTCGGGAGGAGGAGCGGGTTGCCTGGGAGACATGTCTCCGCCAGGAGATCAGGGATCAGGAGTGCCGGGGTGTGTCCACGTATTCGGCCTCGCGGGAGGCCTTGGAGCTCATCGCAACGTTGTGGTAGGTTGGCTCCTGGCGGTAGCTCCCGTCGGGGCGGAGGCTCTTGGCGGCAGGGGTGGGGCGGTAGGCGTTCGAGCCGACCGGCCGCGGGCGGGAGGTCAGCGAGCTGGCCGGCTGCAGGCCGGTATGGCTGCTGCGCTGGGAGGGGCGGGCGTCTGCCTGGCTGAAGAGGCGCTCCCCGGCCACGGAGAACGTGCCGATGATCAGGACGCGGATGACCCAGACCATGATGGCGACGAAGACCGGGACGACCTTGGTGAGGGTGGTGTTGGTCAGGACTACGCCGCCCGCCAGGCTGTTGTGGTTGACGATGGCCACGGAGACGCCCCACCAGGTGAGGGTGGCGTTCATCCCGGCGGCCAGCAGCCAGGCGCCGAACAGGTACCAGACCTCGGCGGGCTCATCGCGGCCCTGCTCGGGGGTGAACAGGCGGGCGATGCCGGCAAAGTCGATGCCGCAGAACGCCAGCGCCAGGATGGTGGCCCAGGGGATGCCGGCGAACTTCAGGTTGCCGAGCACGTCTGCCAGGGCGAACTGGGTGGTGCTGTAATTGAAGACCTCGAAGGCCAGCAGGGCGCCGACGATGATGATGCCCCAGGCCATGCCGCGGCGGACCGTGACGCCCTTCAGCATCGAAGCAACTCCCCGGCTATTCCGCATATTCGTATTCATATCAGCCTCCATTTCATTCGTTGGGAACGAAGATAGAACATTTATTCTAGTTGTTGGCAACATTATAGAACAAATATTCTGTCCTGTCAAGCGCGGATCCCTGATCTTCAGACATTAGTTCGGACAGGAAGAATGAGCTGGCGGAAAGCAGATTGAGCATGGGCCAGCACAGGAGGCGAAAGGGCAGGTTTGAGTTTGAGGAAAATGAATGGACCAGAGAAGATCTTGTTCTTCCGGCAGCCATCTGGGAAGAGCTGGGAGCGCAGAGACTCGCCCACGATCAGGACGATGGTATATGCGATCAAGATCAAAGCAACCATCTTCTCCATGAGACTACGGCGCTTGTTCATCAACTTGTGGAAGTTGAGCAAAGACTTAAGATCCCGGAACGTTTCCTCGATCTTCATACGCTCGTAATAGATCGCCAGGCCCGTTTTCGCATCCAGGTTCGTCATTATCCACATTGGATCGGAGAAGCCTTCCTGCCACACCCCAATGACATTCACAAAGACTTTGCCTTTGTAGAAGACCTTGGGAAGAATGCGGGTTTCTCCCTTCTGGATGCTCAACGCCACCGGTTTGCCTTCCCCATCGCAGAAAAGAGGCCCTACTTTCAACCGAATGACGAAGTTGATCTCTTCCAGGGCCAGGTTTTCGAGCAGTTCCAGGTAGCTGAATTCCCGATCCAGCACCAGCGGACGCTCTCCCAGCAGTTCCTTGACCTGCCGGAAAGCCGCAAAGTGATGCTGATTGCGAGAGGTCGCATCCTGGTTGATCGTCCTGGAAGAGTAATCCACAAACCCACACGGGATCGCCCGTCCGTGATACGGCGTGGCCAGGATCATCAGCCAGTAGCCCTTGGTTTCGCCATCACTCAACGTCCCAACGTACTCCGTCTTCTTCGCCTGCGGCCGCGGCATCTCGGTGGGATCCCCGAGCACGAAAGGCGCTTCTTCCCGAAACATACGCAACAGAGCCGTCTGAGGATCGATACTTTCCAAAAATCGTTGGATCATCTTGTAGTTGGCTGCCTCGTTCCCGGGCATTTCCCGGGCAATATCACTCAATCGAGGAGAACGGCCTTGCATGATCCCGGCTGCAATTCGAGAGCCCTTCCGGGCGGCATCTGGATCATCAAAGAGAGTCTGCAAAAATGGCAAAAGCTGGGTACACTTGTACATGGAAACCTTCTTTCTTTGGATTAGGTTGTGAGCCTTAATCCAGTATAGAAGGTTTCCACTCTTTTGTCAGAATTTCTGTCCGAACTCTTGTCCGAAGGTCAGGGCCGCGGTCCGACAATCGCTTCGAAGCGCGGGTCACGCCGCAGCGCCGCAAGGTCCGGATCGCGCCAGGCCCAACTGGCACGTTCTTTCTTCTCTTCGATGGCGCGGCGTAAATGATCGAAGGCTTCGTCCAGATTCCCCGAGATGCTTTCCAGGCATGCCAGGCCGTACCA
>DATJPX010000026.1:0-14606 GCA_035506155.1 Anaerolineales bacterium | reverse complement strand
GCGGAACGGCCGCAGGCGGATCAGCGGCGTCTCGGGCGGTAACGCATCCGCAACTGAATAGATGCGGGTCACATCCAGGGCTTCGTCGATGGACATGTCGGGCAGGATGCCCGGCAGTGCCCGCGCCAGCAGGGTCTTGCCCGCGCCGGGTGGACCGATCATCAGGACGTTGTGCCCGCCGGCCGCGGCCACCTCCATGGCGCGCTTGACGTGTTCCTGACCCTTGATCTCACCAAAGTCGGTCGGCGGGGTGGGAGGATTGTGGGCAATCTCCGATTGGGATTGAGGCAGGATGGGCGCCCGCCCGGTCAGGTGGTTGTGGAGCTGGGAGAGCGAATTGACCGGGATCACTTCCAGGCCGGGGATCAAGGCAGCCTCGGCCGCGTCCGCCGCCGGGACGATGATCCGCTTGAATCCGGCCGACCGGGCGGTGGCGGCCATCGGCAGCACGCCCCGCGCGTGCCGGACGGTCCCGTCCAGCGAAAGCTCGCCCACCACCAGCATGCCTTCGGCGGCGCCCGCCGGGAGCATGCCGGTATAGATCAAGACGCCCAAGGCGATCGGCAGGTCGTACGACGGTCCCTCCTTGCGGACGGAGGCCGGCGCCAGGTTGACCACCAGGCGTTTGCGCGGGAAGGGTACGCCGGCGTTGCGCACGGCGGCCTGGACGCGTTCGCGGCTCTCTTGGACCGCTGCGTCCGGTAACCCAACGATGGTCATCCCTGGGAAGCCCTGCGTGGTGTCCACTTCGACTTCGACCACCACCCCTTCCAGGCCGATGACGGCACAGGAATACACGCGCGCGAGCATGAATAGAGTATAGGCAGGTTTGAAGCGAAAGTCAACGGATGAAAACCGCCAATCCTTTATTTACTGAATTGGCGGTAACAAGATCATCGTATGATTGATCAATCATTCGGTGGCCGGCAATCCTCCGGCCGATTTCGCTGCTCTCACCGCCCTCACGATGGCTTGCGCCAGCGCCTCGGCGGCATAGGCCCCCACCGTGCTGACATCGGCCTTTTTCTGCCCGGTCGCCAGCGCAAAGACCGTATCCCCGTCCAGCATGGTATGCGCCGGACGGACCGCCCGCGCCAGCCCGTCCTGGGCCATCTGGGCCACCTTGGTCGCCTCAGCCTTGGTCAATTTCGCGTTCGTCGCCACCACGGCGATGACCGTGTTGCTGCGGGTCGCCACGCCCAAGATGGTCCGTCCGGCGAAGGATTTCATCACTTCCATCGTGTCCGCAAATCGACTCTTCCCGCCCAGTTTGACGGGTCCCAGCTTAGTCGGCCGCGCCCCGGCCAGGATCTGCCCGCTGGCGGGATCGACCACGTCGCCGAAAGCGTTGACCGCCACGATCGCCCCGACGATCACGCCGCCGCCGAGGTCCAGGCTGGCGGTGCCCAGGCCGGACTTCATTGCCCCGGCCAGGCCGAAGATCTTGCCGACCGTCGCCCCGGTCCCCGCGCCGGCATTGCCTTCGGCGATTGGGCCGGAGCCGACTGCGGCCGCTGCAGCGTAGCCCATCTCGGGGTCGGGATGGCGGTTGGACTTGCCCAGGCCCAGGTCGAATAGGATGGCGGCCGGGACGATCGGGACACGTTGCCTCCCCAGGCCGTAGCCGATCTTCTGTTCGGCCAGATACTTCATCACGCCCGAGGCGGCATCCAGCCCGAAGGCCGAGCCGCCCGCCAGGACCACCGCGTGGACCTTGTCGACCAGGTTGATCGGGTCCAGCAGGTCGGTCTCACGCGTCCCGGGGGCGCTGCCGCGCACGTCCACCCCGCCGACCGCCCCCTTGCGGCACAGGACAACCGTACAGCCGGTCAGCGCATCCTCGTCCTGGGCCTGGCCGACCTCGATCCCCGGGATGTCAGTGATCGCGTTCTTCAGTTTCATGGCCTATTTGAGGCTGGCGACCAGCTGGAGGAATTCACCCCACTCTTCCTTGAAGAAGTGCAGGGTGACGTTGTTGAGCTCCAGATGATAGGTGGTCTCGCCGTCGGGTTCATCGGCCTTCCAGGCCAGGTAGCTCTCGGTCTCGGCGATCGTTTCTGTCTTGGGTTCGGTACCATTCTTGGACATAGCGGCTCCTTTTTTATTTTCTAATTCCATTATACGGGGGTATGGTTCGAATTGGACCTTAAAGAATACGAAAGGCCGGGAGACCCGGCCTGTGGACAGCCTGGGAATGCCCGGCGGTTATTTGGATTTATCTGTCCCGGCATGGCGGGTTTTCCCGGCCGGCGCGGGAGCTTTTTCTTCTCCTGTTCGCCCGCCCCGGCGCTTTGCCAGCCAGCTGCGCAGCCTCTGGAGCGGACGGGCCATTGGCAGGGGCGGCAGGGCCTCCTCGGAGGCCGGCCAGGGATTCTCGTCGAGCATCTTGCGCATGGTGAAGCGTCCGAGCAACTGGAGCGTCGCCAGCAGGGGCGCGGCGATGACGATGCCCAGGATCCCGAGCAGGTTGGCGGCGATGATCGCCGCGATCAGGACGAAGGCCGGATGGACCTTCAGGGTCTGGGCCATCAGGCGCGGCGAGACCAGGTTGTCGAAGACCTGGTCGATCAGGAGCGCCACGCCGATTGCGACGAGGGTGTAGACCAGCGGGGCCAGGCCGAACGGGTTGCCTCCCTGGAAGTAGGTTACCAGCCCGAGCACGGTCCAGTTGATCGCCGGGCCGATGTACGGCAGGAAGCCGGCGAAGCCGGCAATCAGGGCCACCGGGATGGCGTAATGGACTCCCAGGATGGTCATCAGGATCGTGTAGGCGATGACCTTGGAAAAGAAGATGATGATCTGGCCGCGCAGGAAGGCATTCCAGATGCGCCCCAGGCGGGCCGTGATTTTGTGAATATCCTCGGTGTACCCCGGGATGTCGAAGTGCAGGATGCCCGCCCGCAGCCCGCCGCTTTCCAGCAGGAAAAAGTACGAGACGATCACGACGAATGCCGTCCAGCCCAGGGTGGTGGCGGCGCCGCTTGCCAGGGTCCCGACCAGTCCGCCCAGTTTCCCCAGCGCTGGCTGGACGTAGGACAGGATCTGCTGCCCGATGGCCTGCCAGTCGAAGGTCGAGAAGTCCAACCGGATGGGACCCAGGGTATACACTTTGTGGGAAATGTCTTGGATGAACGCAGGCAGCTGGTTGGCGTAATTCTGGATGGCATTGATCAGGTTCTGGATCTGGCCGATCAAGCCCACCCCGCCCCAGGTGATCAGGGTCAGCAGGATCAAGATGAAGACCACGTAGATGAGATTGACCGCCAGTCCCCATGAAAAATGGGCTTTGCGGTGCAGCAGCGAAACCAGCGGGTGCAGCAGGTAGGCCAGGATGAATGCCATCAGGACCGGGCCGATGATGGTATGGAAGCGCATCAGCAGCCAGCCCAGAATGAAAATGATCGTCAGGGCGACGACCAGTTTCGTTATGGCGCCCCAGTGTGGAGAGGTCGGTTTGGATTCGTCCATACAAACTCCTGGTACTATTCTATCGTTTTGGCGGCGAATTTACAACTGCGAATGTGGCGGTTGCCGGCAAGGTGACAAAGGCGGCATGCCTGCCGGGCCAAAGGCAGGGCGGTCTAAGTGGGATTTAATCCATCGGTATATAATCATTCTTATGCGCCGCTCACTGCTCACCTGTTTCCTGATCCTCGTCCTCCTGTCCGCCGGCTGTTCCCGTCTCCCCCCGGCTGAAAAACCCCAAGTCATCACCCACCCCGACGGACCCCTGTACGTCGGGGACCAGGTCAGTTTCGAAGTCCTTGCCGGCAATGCTGCGGTCGGTTCGGACAGCACCGTGGAGGTGAAGCTGGACGGGAAAACCCTCGGCGATGCCAATTATGGCTCTTATGGCCTGGGAGGGCGGGAAGAAGCCGCCCTGTGGTGGGTCTGGGATACGCGCGACCTCAAAGCGGGCAGCTATACCCTGACTTTCGTTAGCCACCCCGATAATTCCACCTGGACCGAAAGCTACTCCCTCTATCCGGCCAGCCGGGTTCCGCCGCCGGAACCGGGAGCCCACTGGGCTTCGCTCACGACCTCCTGCTGTATCCTGCATTACATCACGGGCACCGACGCCGAGCGGGATATCGCCACCCTCGGCCGCGAAGCCGATGCAGAATCGGCTGCGGTGGCCATCCAGATGGGCGCCCACCTAGACAAACCCCTCGATCTGGTTTTCATGCCGCGCCTGATCGGCCAGGGCGGTTTCACCTGGGGGGCGGTCTATGCAACCTATTCGGACAACAACATCATCGGCAACGACATGCCGATCCTCTTCCACCACGAATTCGTCCATTATTATGATGCGGCCGTTGGAGGCGGCTACCGCCCGGTCATGCTCGAGGAGGGGTTGGCCGTCTACCTGTCAGGCGGTCATTTCAAACCTGAGCCGCTCGCTCCGCGTGCGGCCGCTTTGCTCGACCTAGGCTGGTACATTCCGCTTACAACCGTCGCCGACGATTTTTATAATCAGCAGCACGACATCGCTTACCTGGAAGGGGCCACCGTGGTAAAGTACCTGGTCGATACCTATGGCTGGCAGGCGTTCACCGACTTTTTCCGCAGTATGCCGCAACCCGATGGAAGGAAGGATTCGGAGATCATCGACTACGCCCTTCGCCAGCATTTCGACATTTCCTTCGCGGACCTGGAAACGGCCTACCTGGCCTCGCTGCGCACCCAGAAGCCGACCGATGCCGAGCGGACCGACCTACAGTTGACAGTCGAATTCTTCGACGCCGTCCGCCGCTACCAGCAGACGCTCGATCCCTCGGCCTATTACCTGACCGCCTGGCTGCCGGATGCGACGGTCATGGTGCGGCGCGGCATCGTGGCAGACCTTCTGCGCGGGCCGGAAGGCTGGAAGAACAGGCTGGTCGAATTCGAATTGAAGCGGACGCAGCAGGAGCTGTTCAGCGGCGATTACCGGGATGCCGCCGGCAGCCTGAAATGGTCGAACCTGCTCCTCGACCTGGTCGCTCCCTGAAATAAAAAATCTCCCGCAGGCTTTTTCTGCGGGAGATCGTTTTTCGGCCGGTTTATTGACAGGTTCCGCCGATCATCTGGGCGATGAAGCGGAAGGGGAACATGCACCAGCGGGCGCCGGTCTTGTCGGCATCCACCCAGAAGAACAAGGCGATGCAGCCCAGGATCAGGCACACCAATACCACGACCAAGACGATAATGACGACCTTGTTGCTGCCCTTCTTGGCCGGAGCCGCAGCAGCCGGTCCCGCCGGAACCTGGCCGGAGTAGGCCGGAGGGGCGGCGGGCGCCGGGACCGGAGCGGCGGCCTGTCGCTGGACGGGAGCAACCGTCTTGGAAGCCTTGGCCGATGAGGAGATCACCGTCGCATTCGGGTCGTAAGCGGCCTCGTACTGCAGGACGATGCCTTCGCCGAAGGAGACCGTGTCGCCCGGGTTCAGCACCTGGGTGCCGCTGACCCGGTTCCCGTTGATGAAGGTGCCGTTGGTCGAGCCGAGGTCAGTAATAACATACGCCGAACCGCGGAATTCCATCTTGGCGTGTTTGCGGGACACTTCCGCATCGTTGATGGCGACCATGTTGCTGTTATCGCGCCCAATGGAAATCTCTGCGGCCTCCAGGGGAAACACTTTACCGACATTCGGCCCGGAGCGCATGACGAACTGAAATTGAGCTGCCATAGTTCCTCCTGATGAATTCTTCACAAATATGACAATAGTGTACAGACTTTGTCGAAAAAAGTCAAATCACGTTGGTACTAGACTGACTATTTTGGGAGGCCCACCCAGGCGAAGTCCGGGGACATTTGTGCGGTGATCGTATCCAGTCGAACAAGGTCGCCTGCAAGCAGGTCCATCGCGTCGAAGATGTAAGTCAATTGGGATGCTCCGCTTGGAGCGGCATCCTGGTAGACCAGGAAAATGCCGGACGAATCCGGTCGCCAGACGATCCTGGCCTGGAGGAACGGAGACGGGTTGCCTGCCAGCCCGGCAGGCAGCGGCACATCCCGGATGAGCGTCCCGTCGGCCTTGAATATCCCGAGCTGGTCGCCGAAGGTGATCCAGTACTGGCGGTCGGGGGAGATGGAAAATCCGTTGGCTTGTAGACCGACCGGCGCAATGGTCCCGTCCGTCGAGAGGTAATACAGGTTTCCATCCGTATCATCCCTGATCAAAAACATTTGCTTTGGAGAGGAGTCGAGAGTCTGGATTTCGGTCATGCCGATCCCGCGATTGGCATTCGCCGTCTTGACCGGGGTGACGTGCATGTCAGTCAGATCGAGGACATAGGGACCTTGCGGCAGCGCACTGTTATTCAACTGGGGGTACATGGAGAAAAATGCGAGCCAGCGCCGGCTGGGATCGATGGAGAGGAAACTGAAAGAACCGGACCAGACCTGGACGATCTTGCCAGTCCCAACATCCACGAGGCGCAGACCGTACGAGCCGGTTCCGTTTGCCTGGTCGTATTCGATATAAGTCTGCGGGTTGAACCAATCCAGACTGCCGTTCGAAAGCGCATTGCTGGTCGACAGCTTGCGGACGACCGAATCGGCTGCCGAAGTGGCGTAGATATTGTAGACGGTTCCCTCACCGGTCCAGTAGGAACTTCCGTCGAGGATCCACTTCCCATCCGGCGACCAAGCGATCCACAAAACTTCCTCCGACCCGCTGCTCATCCGCCGGATGGTCTGGTCGGCGATACGATAGAGGTAGACATCGGAAGAGAGGCCGTCCATCTGGCCGGCAAAAGCCAAGGTCGACCCGTCTGGCGACCATGCCAGGGATTGGGTGATCCCCCAGACGAAGGCATTTTGCAGGCCGTCGGCCGAGACACTCGCCCCAATTCCTGCGGCGGCCTGGGCGAAATTGGCAGGATAATCCTTGGAGAGCAGGCGGGCAACGACCCGGCTCGAATCGGTCGAAAGGTCGAGCAGATTGAGGGTCAGGTCGGCGGTGTCTGCGCCGACGTGGCCGAAGGCGGTCCCGGCCGAGCCGGTGTAATATGCCAGCCATTTTCCATCCGGGGAGAGTCGGTTGGAAAGCGAGGGCTGGGCGACTTGCAGGTTGGCATTCGCCGGGAGGGGAAACTGTGCACGGCCCTTCCCGTTCGCATCCAGGAAGACGAGCTCGTTTTGGCCGCCATCTGCGCGGAGGTAAGCCAGGTAAGGGCCAGCGGTTGTCAAAGGTAGATTCGAAGGTGCGGCGGACCCGGTGGATGTCGGAACAGGCGTATCTGTGGTCGGCGGCGTGGGCGTGTTGCTAAGCGTTTCCGTCGGCAGCGGGACCTGGGTGGCGCTCGTACAGGCGGAAATCAGGACGACCAGCAAGATGGACACAAGGAACCTTTTCATCTTTTTCAACCTCCCAAGCCTAGCTTATTCGTCGAATACCCGCCGGTACAGATCCGATTGGAGCAAATTGTGCGGGTCACAGCGTTTCTTGAGCGCCCGGAACTTTAGCAGCGCCGCCTCGCCCAGGAAGAGCCGGGTCGTCCCGGCGGTCGTCTCGCTGTTCTTGGCAAAATAGAACCGGCCGCCCGCCTCCAAAACGATGTGGTCGAAGTCCTGCAGCAGCCCGGCCAGTTGGGCCTGCTTGCGGTCCGGAACCTTGAAGTCGAGGGCGAGGGAGAACCCGTCCACGGCGTGGGAGAGCAGGAACCCATCCGGGCGGTGGCGCTTGGTGACGCCCAGGTAGGCCGGCAGCCCGCGCCGCTGGGAAACGCCCAGCATTTCGGCCCAAGCCTCCCGGGCGGTCCCGAGGGGCAGGAAGGACTGGTACTGGATCAGCCCGTTCCGCCCGTAGGCCAGCTCCCAACCCGGGACGTAGTCGAGCAGGAACTGGAAGGCGGCAAAAGACTGCCGGTAGGCCGACTTGCGCAGGGCGGTCAGGTAGCGACCCGTGTTGACCAGCAGGGCGCCGGTATTGTTCATCAGCGGATTCATGAAGAAGCGCAGCCGGGAGTTCGGGATCAGGCCGAAGAATTTCCCGGGCAGGGTTTGGTAATCCACGCTCAGGGTGCGCTTTGGGTTGGGATCGTCGCCCTCTTTCAGGTAATCGGCGGTATGGAGTTGACCGCGTCCCAGGCTCTTTCCGCCGGCGGTGGGGTCCAGCCAGCCGACGGCGTAATCGTGCTGTGGGGCGGACTCCGCCAGCCCGGCCAGGTGGCTTTCCAGATTTCTGACCGGCCAGGCGCGAACGTCCAGCAGGCCGGAGGGGGTCTTTTTCATCTGAAGGGTAATGGAGATAAAGACACCCAGCAGCCCAAACCCTCCGATCATGGCCCGGAACAGGTCGCCGTTCTTTTTCGGCGAGCAGGTCACCTCGGCCCCGGTCGGCAGGAGGGCGGTGAACTCGAGCACGTGTTCACCGATCGGCCCGGCGTGGAAATTGTTCTTGCCGTGGATGTCTGCAGCCAGACAGCCGCCCAGGGTGGTGGTCATGGTTCCGGATACGACCGGCGGCCACCAGCCGTCTGGCAGGATGTGCTGCCAGAGCGCCTGCAGGGTAACGCCCGGCTCGGCCTGGACGAGCCCCGTCTCCGGGTCCCAGGCCAGGATGCGGTTCATGCGCTGGAGGTCCAGGACGATCCCGCCGCCGTTCAGGGCGGCATCGTTATAGCTGCGGCCGGCGCCGCGCAGGCAGACGGTCTGGCCGGTTTCGCGGGCAAGCCGGAAGAGCTGGCCGATCTCCTCCGGGCCCCCGGGACGGTAGACGTACGCCTGGGAATGCAGGGAATGACCGAAGTTTTCCAGGACGGTCAACCGGTTGTGAGGCAGGTTGGCGGCCATACGCTAGAAGGTCATCCGCCGGAAGAGGACCGACGGGATATTCCGGATCGTGAACATGACCAGGCGCCAGATCGGCGCGGTGTAGATTTCCTGCTTGTGTTTCCGGATGGCCCTGCAGATATCGGCGGCGGCGCGCTCGGCCGGGATGACGAAAAGCGGATGCTTGACGCCGTCCACCATGCCGGTCTGGACGTAGCCGGGCTTGACCGTCAGCACGTGAACGCCCCGGCGGGTCAGCCGGTTGCGCAGGGATTCCAGGTAGCAGCTCAAGGCCGCCTTGGAGGCGTTGTAGGAGGGATTGCCCACCCGGCCGCGCTCCCCCGCCACGGACGAAATCCCGACGATCTGTCCGGTTTTCAGGTTGTAGAACATCGAGGCGACCGGATTCAGCCAGGCCAGCGCACCCAGGTAATTGACCTCGGTCACGTAGCGATCCTTCTCGAATTCGTAGTGCTTCATCCCGGACGGCATCGAAATTCCGGAGTTGTATATGAAAAGGTCCAGGCCGCCCAGGTCGGCGACGATCTTCTCGAGCAGGGCGGGAACTGCGGAATAATCGGTCACGTCATGGACGTAGGAGATCGCCCGGGTCTCCCCAGCGGTGGCATTGATCTCAGCGCATACCCCCGTCAATAAATCGGCGCGCCGGGCCAGCAGGGCCAGGCGGTATCCTTCGGCGGCCAGCCGATGGGCCAGGGCCGCACCGATCCCACTCGAGGCGCCGACGATAATGGCTCTTTTCCCCTGTCGGAGCGGGGTTGGCCGTCCGGGCAGGGCCTCTTTCGGTTTACCCATAAATGATCTCCTTTGGTTTGCCAATTATACAGCCTGTCCGGACGCACATAAGAGAAGATTGCCTCTTCTCGCCATGCTTGGAAATAGGTATCATAGGGCAGATTCGAACATCCCAGCATCATTGGACAGCCAGAAAGGCTATTCGTGGACCTCGATCTCGAAGTGATCCGCAAGTTCCGCCAGCGGCTGCAAGAAAGCGGCCTCTCGGTCGAAGAACAAGAGCGGCTGATCAATTTTATCGGCGCACTCCTGGCGGGTGCGGATAATGCCATCATCCAGGACGAAAGCATTGCTGAACAGCTCATCAAAACCATTTCCACGGATATCCGCTTGCTTGCGATCATCGACCGGCAGGCGGCCGAGCTGGATGCCCTCAAACGCATCACCCTCAACCTGACCTCCAGCCTGGAGCTTCAGACCGTCCTGGACGCGGTCGTGCGCGAGGCCATGCAACTGGTCAGGAATTCCCACGAAGCTCACATCTACCTCTACCAGGACGACCAGTTGACTTTCATGGCCGCCCTGAACGAGGACGGGGTCAGGAACGAACAGATTTCCGTCCCGCGCAGCGACGGCCTGACCACCACGGTCGCGACCCGCAAGCAAGTCGTGATCGTCGAGGACATGAACACCCATCCACTCTTTGTGAATGCCCCCAAACCCTGGTCGGGATCGATCATCGGCATCCCGTTGACGATGGGCGGGGTGGTCGTCGGGGTGATGAACCTGGTTCGCTCGCAGACCGGGCCGTTCTCCAAGTCCGAGATCCGCCTGCTTTCCCTGCTGGCCGATCAGGCTGCCATCGCCATCAGCAATGCCCGCCTGCACCAGGCGGTCAACCGGCAGGCTCGCAGCGATGTGCTCACCAGCCTGCCGAACCGGCGCGCCCTCGACGAACGCCTGGACGAGGCCATCAAGAATTCCCGGCATACCGGTCATCCTTTCACCGTCATCATGCTCGACCTGGACGGGTTCAAATTCGTCAACGATACCTACGGTCACGAGATGGGCGACGAAGTCCTGCGACAACTGGCGGATTCCCTCATGCAGTCCCTGCGTTCCACCGACTTCCTGGCGCGCTACGGCGGGGACGAAATGACCCTGGTCCTGCCGAACACGGACCTCCCGCAGGCTGCCCATGTGGCCCGTAAATTCCAAACCCAGCTGCGCAAGTTGTCCATCCGCCTGCCCGACGGCAAGGCTGCCATCCTGGGTGTTTCCGGCGGGATTGCCATGTATCCGGCGCACGCCGATTCCGCCTCCGGCCTGCTGC
This sequence comes from Anaerolineales bacterium, assembly GCA_035506155.1. Classification (GTDB taxonomy): domain Bacteria; phylum Chloroflexota; class Anaerolineae; order Anaerolineales; family Villigracilaceae; genus UBA877. The sequence goes on along the minus strand of DATJPX010000026.1, from coordinate 3,759 downwards.
GGGCCGCCGACGAGGCGCTCTACCAGGCCAAGAAACACGCCCGCGGCACGTTCGTCGCCGCTCGCGCCATGACCGGCGAGTTGAAACCCGTCCAGCCCCAATCGATCAGCAAGTAACCGGATGACGGAGACCGGAAGTTCGGTCTCCGCTTTCGTTTCAGGCTATAATCCATTCATAACCCGGGAGAAATCATCCATGCCGAACAAGATCAAGCTCATCCTCAACCCGACCACCAACCACGGCCGCTCCCAACGCGTTGCAGCCGACCTGCGCCCGCTCATGGAGGAGCACAAAGCCGAATGGAGCGGGACGGAATATCCGGGCCACGCCACCCAGCTGGCGCGCCAGGCCGGGGAAGAAGGCTTCGACCTGGTCGTAGCCGCCGGCGGCGATGGAACCGTCCACGAGGTCATCAACGGCCTGATGCAGGTCCCGGAGAAGAAACGCCCGGCCCTGGGGATCGTCCCGCTCGGTTCGGGCAACGATTTTGCCCACATCCTGGGCATCCCGGAAGATCCGGCCACCGCCCTGCTTTCCTGCCTCCGCGGCGGGCCGCACTCCCTCGACATGGGTTCGGTGACCGACCAGAACGGCCGGGTGGAATATTTCAACAATACCCTCGGCATCGGCTTCGATGCCGTCGTGACCATCCGCACCCGCAAGATCACCGCCATCCACGGTTTCATGATGTACTTCGTGGCCACGGTCCAGACGGTCATCCTTAATTTCACCCCGATGGACCTGCATGTCGAGACCGACCGGGAGAGTTGGGACCAGGCCACCATCATGCTGACGGTCGGCAACGGCCCGCGCGAAGGCGGCGGTTTCATGGTCACCCCGCAGGCCAGGCTAGACGACGGCGTCCTGGAGTTCGTCTCCGTCAAGAAGATCTCCCGCCCGATGATGTTCCGGCTCATCCCCGAGTTCATGAAGGGGACGCACACCCACTTCAAGCCGATCAAGATGGGCCAGTGCCGCCGGATGGCTGTCACCAGCCGCCAGCCGCTCTACGTCCACGCGGACGGCGAGGTTTATTCCGGGTTCGGCACGGACGTCCGCCAGCTGTCCATCGAGATCCTGCCGAATGCCCTGCGCTTCCTGAAAGAATAATGCCCGACCTCGTCCACTCCCTGCAAAACCGTGACCTGGGCCACCTGCGCATCGTGGCCTCGCTGTGGGGCGTGGAGCTTTCGTCCTCCGAGACAGACGGGGCCCTGGCCGAACTGGCTGCGGGCCTCCTCGAGCCGGGGCTGGTTGCCGAGGTGGTCGAATCGCTCCCGGAGGAAGCCCAGTCTGCCTTGGCAGCCCTGACCGGGGCGGGAGGAAAGATCCCCTGGGCGGCCTTCGCCCGCCAGTTCGGGGAGATCCGCGAGGCCGGTCCCGGCCGGCGCGACCGCGAACAGGTCTACCTGCACCCGATCTCGGCTGCCGAGATCCTCTTCTATCGGGCCTTCCTCAGCCGGGCGTTCTTCAATACGCCCAACGGCCTGCTGGAATATGCCTTTATCCCCGACGACATGCAACCCCTGATCCACCTGGAGGATCATCCCGCCCACGCGGAGACCCGGAAGGTCGAGCCGCCCCCGGCTGCCTCCACGCTTAAGCTTCCCCGGGAACCGCTCGGGCGGCTGGCGACTCCGATCGAGCGCGGTGAGATCCTGCCGGCCACCGACCGCATCCTAGACGACGCCTGCACGCTCCTGGCGGCCCTGCGCCTGGGTTGGGACTCCGTGCCTCGCCCGGAGAACCTGTCCCTGCCCGAAAAAGTGCTGCGCGCCCTGCTGGAAACGGCCGGGCTGATCGTGGCCGGACAGCCGCAGCTCGAGCCGGTGCGCGTTTTCCTGGCGGCGCCGCGCCGGGAAGCCCTGGCCAGCCTGGTCGACGCCTGGACCGAATCCGGGAACTTCAACGAACTGCGCCTGCTGCCTGGGCTGTCCTGCGACGGCGAATGGACCAACCAGCCGCTCGTCACGCGCAGGTTCCTGCTCGGCCTGCTGGCGGCCATCCCGGTCGGGCAGTGGTGGAGCATGAACGCCTTCGTCCGCCTGATCAAGGAGCGCTACGCAGACTATCAGCGCCCGGCCGGCGACTACGATTCCTGGTTCATCCGCCGCCTGTCGGATGGGGTCTTCTTGCGCGGCTTCGCCGCCTGGGACGAGGTCGACGGTGAGCTGGTCCGCTACCTGATTTGCGGGCCGATGTTCTGGCTGGGGCTGGTGGACCTGGCGCGTCCCGAGCCGGGCCTGGCTCCCAGCGCATTCCGCATGCGGGCCGCCGACGCCCAGCCGGAGATCCCCGAATCCGGCCGGCTGCACGTCACCTCGCAGGCCCGCGTGGACGCGGCGCGCCTGCTGCCGCGCGCTGCCCGCTACCAGATCGCCCGTTTCTGCGATTGGGAGGACGAGAAGGAAGATGAATATCGCTACCGGGTTACCCCCTCGGCGCTGACCCGCGCCGGCGAGCAGGGCTTGAAGGTGGGCCAGCTCCTGGCGCTGCTGCGCAAGTATGCTGCCGCCCCGGTCCCGCCGCCGGTGGCGCAGGCCATCCAGCGCTGGGAGAACAAAGGCACCGAGGCCCGCGTGGAAACCCAGACCATCCTGCGGGTCAGCAGCCCCGACGTGTTGGAGGAACTGCGCAAATCCCGGGCGGGCCGTTTCCTGGGCGAGAGCCTCGGACCGGTGACGATCATCGTCAAGCCGGGGGCGCAGGCCAAGGTCCTGGCCGCCCTGGCCGAGCTGGGGCTGCTGGCCGAAGGCCAGGTGGACGAATAAGCGGTTCTCCCTGCCTCTGCTTTACCAGCAGGGGATAAATCCCAAAATCCGTAGGACAAGATATTATCTTGTCCTACTTTTTTATAGCCCGATGTTTGTAACGGAAAAAGAGTGACCGCCGGCCTGGCCGGAACTCGCTATAATCGTTTTGTCATCCCCAAATTCAATCTTCCAGGAGATTCATATGTCAAAAACTGACTGGATTGCCCAGGAAATCGAAAGCCTCAAATCCGCGGGGTTGTACAACCGCATCCGCACCATCGGCTCGCCGCAGGGCGCCTGGCTGGTGGTGGACGGCAGGAAGGTCCTCAATTTCTGCTCGAACAACTATCTCGGCTTGGCGAACCACCCGAAGATGCTAGCTGCAGCCAAGAAGGCCGTCGACGAGATGGGCGTCGGGCCGGCTGCGGTCCGGACGATCGCCGGGACCACAGGTCTGCATCTCGAGTTGGAAAAGCGCCTGGCCGCCTTCAAGGGCGTCGAGGCGGCCATCACCTTCCAGTCCGGCTTTACCGCCAACCTGGCCACCATCCCGGCCCTGGTCGGGAAAGAGGATGTCATCTTCTCGGACCGGCTGAACCATGCCAGCATCATCGACGGCTGCCGCCTGTCGGGAGGAAAGATACTCCCTTACGAGCACTGCGATCCCGCCTCGCTGGAGACGGTGATCAAGGAAAACCTGTCCCAGTATCGCCGGGCGCTGGTCGTCACCGACGGCGTCTTCAGCATGGACGGCGATGTGGCTCCACTGGACAAGATCTACGAGGTGACCAAAGCCTACGATCTGCTGTTGATGGTGGACGACGCCCACGGCGAAGGCGTACTCGGCAAGGGCGGGCGCGGCATTGTCGACCACTTTGGCTTGCATGGCAAGGTGGACGTGGAAGTCGGTACGCTCTCCAAGGCTTTCGGCGTGGTGGGCGGCGTGGTGGCCGGGAACGCGGTCATCGTCGAATGGCTGCGCCAGCGCGGCCGGCCGTTCCTGTTC
>DATJPX010000025.1:0-31691 GCA_035506155.1 Anaerolineales bacterium | reverse complement strand
CTATTGGGACCGGGAGGTGCGGGCGGGCTACACCGGGCGGTGGGGCGGCGAGATCATCTACGTCGGGTCCGGCCCCTACAACACCCCTGAGAACGCCGTCACCTGGTGGATGAACGATCCGCCGCACAAGGCCGTCATTCTGGCCGACTACCAGGACTTCGGCGCCGGTTATGTTTACTGTTCGACCAGCACTTACGGAGGCTATTTCACAGTCGACTTTGGCCACCGCTGAGGCTGAGGAAAGTTCGCAATCGAAAAGGAGGCTCCCGGAAAACCCGGGAGCCTCCTTTGTAGTCTGGATTAGACTGGATTCTCCTTCAGCATTTTGCGCATCGCCCGGCGGCCAAACGAGTCGAAGATCTTCATCAGCGCCGGGACGTTCGCCAGTCCGCCGATCACCGCCCCGGAGAGTTTTGCCAGCCTGCCCGGCAACGGCGGCATCTGGACGGCCGCGTTGAAATCCACCCGGCGCTCCCCGATCTGGTAAACGTAAGGTTCGAGCTTGCGGACCTCTGGGGTGGCCTGGAGGTATTTCCGCAAGGCTTCCCGCTCGGAAGGGGCCAGCCAGGCTGGCACATCGGAGGTGGCTTTGAAGCCGGCCGCCTGGGCCAGATCCTGGAGCAGGCCGCGCTGCCCGGCAGTCAGGGAGTTCTGCCTCTCCCGGAAATAGACCACGTCGGGGTCGGTGTGGACGAGCGGTTTCAGCCAGAGCCGGTTGAGGGTCGTCCGGATGGCATTGCGCGTGCCGGGGGTGGCGAAGTTGACCAGCAGGTCGCGGTCCCGGGGATCCTCCCAATGACCCGCCACGTCCGGGCCGACGCGCATCCCGTCGCACAATCCCAGCGAGGGCAGGATCGGCGCGCCGCAGGTCAGGAAGTAGGCGTCGCCCAGCGCCTCCCGGATGACTTTCAATCCCTGGCGGTAGGCGGCCTCCCGCGGCATGTCGATGTGACGATGCCCGGGCAGGGCGCCGGCGTAAAGGAAGTCCAGCTTGACATAGTCGTATCCCCAGGCGCGGACCCTGCCCATCAGGGCTTTCAGCCATTCGAGCACTTCAGGGTAGGTGGTATCCAGGGCGTAGAGCTTTTCGCTCCAGTTGTAGCCGGCGCTGACGGGGCGGCCTTTTTCGTCCCGCAGGAGCCAGTCCGGGTGCCTGCGGAAAAGAGGCGCGGAGGGGGTGACCAGCAGCGGCGCCAGCCACAGCCCGGGGGTCCGGCCGGCCGCCTTGATCCGGGCGGCCAGGCCGTCCATCCCGGAGGGGAACTTGGCGTTCGGCTCCCAGTCGCCGATGCCTTTCTGCCAGCCATCGTCCACCTGGAAGATCTCGAAAGGCAGGTCGCCCAGGTCGGCCAGGATCTTGAGCAGGCCGGGCTCGTCGATCTCCGTGTACAGGCTGTACCAGGAACACCAGACCCGGTAGGGTTTGGCGGCGCGGCCTTTGCCCAGGCGCTCCTTGAGCAGGTCGGCGTACCGGCCCAGGCATTCCGCTTCATCGCCGCAGCTGGCGAACCATTCCCCGCCGCCGCGTTCGTACCAGCCGGTCAGGGTCGCCCCGTCCAGGGCCACGTGAGATTCCAGGCTCAACGCCCCGAGGAAGACGGCCTGTCCGTCTGCCAGCCGGGCCGCGCCATACCAGGCCCCGTTGGGACGCGGGTCGTTCGCGTAGACCGGATCGGTCTGCATCGGGTGCATGCTGGTGGGTTTCATCACCGGCAGCCGGATGGAAGCATCCACCCAGCCTGTCAGGCTCCAGGATTGCCAGCCGTGAACCAGGTAGAATTCGGGCCGGCTGGGCAGGCCGAGCTTGACGGACGAGCCGGTCAGGATGACTCCGCCGCCCTTTGCCTGGCGGGTTGTCTCGGCAGTCAGGATCAATTGATCGATCGGGTTGGAGGTCATGGCAGGATCCTTTTACGGATTGGGGATGAGGGCATTCAATAAGTCCGGACGCCATTGGAGGGCGACCGGGTCGTAGACGCCGAAGCCGGCGCAGAATTCCCAGTAGCCCCAGGCGAAGCCGTGCGCCTCGGCGGCCCGCGCCACCGCGGCCGTCCAGCGCACCCGCGAAGCCTGGTCGCCCTTGGAGTAGGCGCCGAATTCCCCCAGGAAGACCGGGCGGTCGTTGAGTTTCGCCCAGGATTGGACCCGCCCGAAGTCGTTATCGATCGCCGTCAGCTCTGCAGGACTGGCGGTCCAGAGCGTCCCCAGCCAGGCGTTCGAGCCATCCACCCATTCGGCGCCCTGGTGGGTGAAATGGAAGGGCAGGTAGTAGTGAAATGTGACGATGATGTCCGGGTCGGGGGGAAGCTGGAGGTTCTGGACCTGGTCGAAGCTGTTCCAGGAGGATGGGCCGATGATGACCGGGCGGGTCGGGTTGCTTTGGCGGACTACGGCCAGGGTTTCCCCGGCGATGGCGCTCCAGGCGGAATTGTCGAGGGCCCCGTTGGGCTCGTTGAGCAGCTCGAAGAAGACCCGGTCGTTCGGCGCATCGCGATAATGCTCGGCGATCTGTTTCCAGAGGGCCATGAAGCGAACTTTTTCGGTTGCAGGCCGGTCCATCATGGCCTGGTAATTGTGCATGTCGAGGATGGCGACCAGCCCGTTTGCGCTGGCGTTGCGGACCACCCAATCGATCCGGTCGAAGAAGCCCGGCTCGATCGTGAAAGGCCCGGAAGGGAGGGCGTGGTCGGCGAAATCGATCGGGACGCGCACGGCGGTAAACCCGGCCGCGGCGATGGTCTTGAAATAGCCCTCCTGCAAGATGACGCCCCAGTCCCCTTCGTGGGGCGCTTCGAGGGCGTTGCCCAGGTTGACCGTCCGGCGCAGGAGCCGGCTGGCTGCAAAGATGTCGATCGGAACGGGTGTGCTCTGGTGGGGCATGGCGGTCGGAGGGGTGGTCGGGGTGGGGAGGAGGAGCGGAGCCTCGGGAGTCGGGGAGACAGGCACGGCCTGGACCGTACTGCAGGCGCTCAGACAAAGAAGGATGGAGATCCAGAAGGCACGTTTCATGTACACTCCCGGGAAGGATTTTCCATTCCAGTATACCAAAGGTCGGCCCTGGGCGTCTCGAGGTGAATCGGCCCCGCGGAACCGTTCCCGGGAGCTGGATGAAAAATTTGCAATCCCGCTTGCCCGGGAATGGATTTTCCTGTATAGTATTCGGGAAGGTTTTCCGTTACAGGAATTCCGTGAAGCAGATTCGGCGATCCCTTCTCGATCAAATGTCAGTACCCCTTTATTTTCCCCAAAAGTTTTGCGGTTCGCTTGAGCAGCCGCCGGGTGCGCCCGTGATAGCCGCAGGAGATTCATGGCTGGATTCGAGGTCTTCCTCTGCGTCGTTTTCATCATTGCAATGATCGTTATCTTTATTTTCGGCGCACGCATGATCAAGAAACAAAAAGGCGTCTTTGCCCAATACCTGGCCAGCGGCGAGGAGGAGGAACGAAAAGGGGACGACAAGCAGGCGATCACTCTCTATAAACATGCCTTGGCGATCATCTTGGGCCTGGAGCAGGGCTCGGCAGAGCTGACGGCCAAGGGGATCGGAATGCTTCTGGAGCAGGACGGGAAGAAGGCGGTCGAGAAACTAGGTATCGTCTATGCAAGGAACGGGATCCAGTACGCCTGGGATGAGTTCAATGCCATCGTTACGGAATTTCACAAGATGAGCGTCAACGATCAGCTGGTGGACCGCAATGGGCTGCCCAAGGGTTCCGGGAAGGAGTTGTATCCGATCTTGCGGGCGAGATTAAAACAGTGCATTGCTTCCATGCCGGAGATAAATACGCCCGGGATCGCGGCTTCCCCGGTCTTGGCTCAGCCTGTGGCTCCTGCCCCTGCGGTGGTCTCTTCGCCGGCCCCTGCGCCTTCCGTTCAAAGCGTACCCACGGCGGCGGAATATGCGGCCAAGAAATCGCCCTCGAGCAAGCGAACTTTAATCATCGTATTGTCCGTCGTCGGCGGGTTGATCGTACTTTGCCTGGTCGTCCTCTGCATTGTCTTTGTAATCGTTCCGCTCTTGATCGGGAATTCCTCTGGCGTTTTGAACAATGTGATCAACGCAATGGGAACCCCGGCCCCGTAGTCCCGGTGAATGGCATTGGTCGTTTGGCCACTTGTCATTAAGGTGTTATTTATCCTGCCCTCGCCAGGTACCGGCGAGGGCAGGATATGCCGGAGAATGCCCTCGAGTTGACCCCCAGTTGCGCCTGGAAATACATCTGCATGATTGATAAAGGATCGAGTGAACGCACATGAGTCCGAAACAGTTCTGTCGGAATGATCTTTGCCTCTCCTATACGGACGACGGGGAAAAAACCGGGTACCCCGTCCTCGTCCAGCATGGCCTGATCGCCAGTATCGAGGACGAGGGTTTGTTCGGGCGCCTGCTCAATTTGGGTCACCGGGTCATCAGCATCGCCCGGCCCGGGTACGGGGATTCCTCGCCGTGCCTACTGGACAGCTTCGCAGGCTGGGCGGACCTGGCCGTCCACGTGGCCGGCGAATTGGGCCTCCCCCGTTTCGACCTGCTGGGTACGTCGTCAGGGGCGCCCTATGCCTATTCGATCGCCGCCGGGTTCCCCGACCGGGTGCGGAACGTCTTTATCTTCAGCGGCATCCCCGCCCTGTACGACGAACGCGTCCTGGCCGGCTGGCCCTACCTACCCATAAAAAATACGAACATGGCCGAGCTGGAGGCCCTGGCGCACGAATGGTTCTTCTCCGGCCTGGCGGAAGCCGATTTGAAGCAGAAGCACTACCGCGATTCGATGCGAAATCACGGCTTCGGGGTGGCCCAGGACCTGAAGCTGCGTTTTGCCGACTGGGGCTTCCGCCTGGACCAGGTCCGGGCCCGGGTCTGGATGCGCCACAGCCGGACCGACGACTCGGTCCCGTTCCAGACGGCCGTCCGGACGGCGGAACTGCTGCCCGACTGCCGGCTGGAGCTCGTCGAAACCGGCCCGCACTTTTCGCCTGAGGCGCTGGACGAGTTCATCGAGAAGACGATGCTGGGGAATATCGGGCGATGAATCCCTCCCCCGGACCGCGATAGGATCCGGTTCCCCGGTCTTGCCCGCCGGGTGGTTCTATGGCATAATCCGGGCATTCTCAAAGCGAAAGGCGATGATGGGAACGAGTAAGCCCCAGCCGCTGACAGCGAACCCGGGACCAGTGGAAGCCGGGCCAGCCCAAGGGACCGAAAATCCTCCCGGAGCCGCGATCCGAAATGTTGGACAAATTGTCGATTTGTCCAACGAAATAAGAAAGCCGGAATCGTCCAACGTTAGCCGGACGCGAGGATAAGCCGCAATCCACAGGATGATGGGCCGTCCCCGACCGAGCGCCTGCGAGCCTCAAACGGCGAGTGCAGGAAGCAGAGTGGTACCGCGTGGGCATCGTTGCTCTCGTCTCTGGCATGAGACGGGAGTTTTTGATTAACACAAAGGGCACCAAGGAGCACGAAAGAAAACCCTTGGTCAAATAATTTCCTGGTGTCCGTCGTGTCCGTAGTGTTTAGATATTTTGTTTTGGAGGTCGAATGTTCAAACCAGTTTCTCCCAAGCTCGAAGTGACTGCCCTGGAAGAGGCCATCCTCAAGTTCTGGAAGCAGTCCAAGATCTTCGAGAAGACCACCGAGCAGCGCCGCGGCGGGCCGGAATACGTCTTCTTCGAAGGCCCCCCGACCGCCAACGGCAAGCCGGGCGTCCACCACGTGGAGGCGCGCGCCTTCAAGGATATCTTCCCGCGTTACAAGATCATGAACGGCTACCACGTCTCCCGGCGCGGCGGGTGGGACACCCACGGCCTGCCGGTCGAGATCGCCGTCGAGAAGAAGCTCGGTTTCAACAACAAGCAGCAGATCGAAGAGTACGGCATCGAGAAGTTCAACGAGCTCTGCCGGAAATCGGTCTTCGAATACATCCAGGACTGGGAAAAGCTGACCGACCGGATCGCCTTCTGGGTCGACCTGGGCGATGCCTACGTCACCTATACCAACGACTATATCGAGTCGGTCTGGTGGATCCTGAAGAGTTTCTGGGAACGCGACCTGCTCTTCAAGGGCTACAAGATCGTCCCGTACTGCCCGCGCTGCGGCACGCCTCTCTCGGACCACGAAGTGGCCCTGGGTTACGCGGATGCCACCGACCCGTCGGTCTTCATCCGCATGCCGCTGGTCGACAAGCCCGGCACCTCGCTGCTGGTGTGGACGACCACACCCTGGACGTTGCCGGCCAACGTGGCCGTGGCGGCCCACCCGGACGTGGATTACGTCACCGTCGAGCGCAGCCTCGCCGAGGGTGGGACGGAACGTCTCATCCTGGCGGAGGCCCTGCTCGAAAAGGTCTTCCGCGGCGAAGAGGTCAAGGTCGTCGAGCGCTTCAAGGGCAAGAAGCTCAAGGGGACCAAGTACAAACCGCTCTTCACTTTCATGCCGCTCGAGAAACCGGCCCATTTCGTCGTCCTGGGCGATTTCGTCACCACCGAGGACGGCACCGGCCTGGTCCATATCGCCCCGGCCTTCGGCCAGGAGGATATGGAAGTCTCCAAGGTCAACAACCTCCCGGTGCTGATGACCGTCGGACCCGACGGCGCCTTCCTCCCGCCGATCACCCCCTGGCGGGGAGTCTTCGTCAAGGACGCCGATCCCTCCATCACCGAGGACTTGAACAAGCGCGGCCTTTTGTTTAGGGCCGAGACGTACAACCATACCTATCCCTTCTGCTGGCGCTGCGACACCCCGCTCCTCTATTACGCCCGGGATTCCTGGTACATCCGCACCAGCCAGTTCAAGGACCGCCTGCTGGCCCTGAACGGGAAGGTGAATTGGGTGCCCGAGCACATCCGCGACGGCCGCTTCGGCAACTGGCTGGCGAATAACATCGACTGGTCGCTCAGCCGCGAACGCTACTGGGGCACGCCCCTGCCGGTCTGGGAATGCCCGGATTGCAAGAACCGCGAGTGCGTCGGCTCGGTCAAGGAACTATCCGAGAAGGCCGGGCGCGACCTGTCGGAGATGGACCTGCACCGCCCGCACGTCGACAACGTCAGCTGGGCCTGCGCCAAGTGCGGCGGCAAGATGAGCCGCGTCCCCGACCTGATCGACGTCTGGTTCGACTCGGGCTCGATGCCGGTGGCGCAGTGGCACTATCCCTTCGAGAACCAGGAGATTTTCAAGAAGCAGTTCCCGGCCGACTATATCTGCGAAGCAGTCGACCAAACCCGCGGCTGGTTCTACACCCTGCACGCCATCAGCACCCTCCTCTTCGACAGCCAGTGCTTCAATAACGTCATCTGCCTGGGCTTGGTGCTGGACGAGCACGGCCGCAAGATGTCCAAGCACGTCGGCAACGTGATCGACCCGTGGATCGTGCTGAACGAATCCGGGGCGGATGCCTTCCGCTGGTACTTCTACACTTCCGCGCCGCCCAATGCCGAGCGCCGCTTCGCCCCCAGCATGGTCACGGACGTGGTCAAGAACTTCACCCTGACACTCTGGAACATCTATTCGTTCTTCGTCACCTACGCCAACCTGGACGGGTGGAAGCCTGTAGGACAAATTGGCAATTTGTCTAAGGGGCAAGTTGACAACTTGTCCTACTCTGCTCTGGACAAGTGGCTTCTTTCGTCCCTGAATGCCCTGGTGCGGGAAGTAACCCACGCAATGGACACTTACGATGTCCCTGGGGCGACCCGCCCGATCGAGACCTTCGTCGAGGCCCTTTCCACCTGGTACCTGCGACGCTCGCGCCGGCGCTTCTGGAAATCCGAATCGGACACCGACAAGCAGGCCGCCTACAGCACTCTCTACACCGCCCTGGTCACGCTCTCCAAGCTGCTTGCCCCGACCATGCCTTTCCTGGCCGAGGAGCTCTTCCAGAACCTGGTCCGCTCGGTCGATGGCAATGCCGCCGAGTCGGTTCACCTGGCCAGTTGGCCGAAGGCGGACGAGTCGCTCATCGACGAGGCCCTCAACCGGGACATGGCCCTGGTCATGAAGCTGGTCTCGCTCGGCCATTCCGCCCGGCAGAAAGCCAACCGCAAGGTCCGCCAGCCGCTGGCGGAAGCGGCCTTCTCGGTCGGCAACGCCGACGAACGGGCTGCGGTCGAAAAGTTCTCCGACCTGATGTCCGACGAGCTGAACGTGAAGAAGGTCCGCCTGCTGGACGCCAGTGGGGAGGCCGTCTCGTTCGCGGTCAAGCCGCTGCCCAAGCAGCTGGGACAGAAATACGGCAACAAGTTCCCCGCCCTGGCCAAGGCGATCAACGCCCTGGATGCCAACGCCGTCGCACCGGTCCTGCTGGCCGGCCAGACCGTCCACGTCACCCTGGACGAACAAGGCTACGACATCCTGCCTGAGGAAGTGGAAGTGCGCGCCCAGGCCCGGGAAGGCTTTGCGGTCGCCAACGAGGGCGCCTACCTGGCCGCCCTGGTGACCGAGCTGACGCCCGAGCTTGTTAGTGAGGGGATGGCCCGGGAGTTCGTCCGGCGCATCCAGGACTTGCGCAAGAGCGCCGACCTGGACGTGGCCGACCGGATCAAGGTCAACGTGGTCGCCACGCCCGGCTTGAAAAAGGCCATCCAGGCCAACCGGGATTACGTCACGGCCGAGACCCTGACCGTGGAGTTGAATTTCGACCAACCGGCCGCCGGATCGGCGACCGCCGAGGACGAGTTCGACGGCGAGAAGGTCGCCGTCGGGCTGGTCAAAGCCGGATAGAAAATGAGCGGCGCACCATTTGGTGCGCCGCTCTCGTTTATGCAAACCTGCATCGGTAGGAAAGCTAGATGTCCTCGACCAGGTCCATCGGCATGACCGCCGTCCCGACGATCCCCGGCCCGGTGTGGACGCCCAGGACGGGGGAGATGCGCAGGATTTCCATCTTCTTCACGTTCAGGCGTGCGCTCATAGATTTGGAGAGTTCCTCGGCGTTCTCGGCGAACCGCCCGTGGAGGACGGTGACCCACAGCGGGATGGCCCCGTACATCTCGGCGATGTGATCGACGATCGTGGCCAGGTTCTGGGTCACGGTGCGCCCCTTGGCGACCGTGCTGTACTTGCCGTCTTTATGGTCGACCCGGATGATCGGTTTGATTTTCAGGACGGAGCCCATCAGGGCCTGGACGCGCCCGATCCGGCCGCCGCGGGCCAGGTATTCGAGGGTATCCAGGGTGTAAACCACCTCGGTCTTTTCGCGGATCCTTTCCAGGCGCTCGAGGATGGCTTTCAGGGTCCAGCCGGCCTTGGCCGCCTTGGCCGCAGCCAGCACCTGGAAGCGCTCCCCGCCCGAGAGGGTCATCGAGTCGAACACGTCGACGACCGCTTCCTTGATGTGTTCCGCTCCGACGCGGGCCGAGTTGATCGTGCCGCTCAGGCCGGAGGAAATGTGGATGGACAGGATGCTCTTGCTCGCGTCCGCGACCTTGTGGTAGATCTCGTTGAATACGCCGCTGGAGGGTTGGGCCGTGCTTGGGATGACCGGCCGCATGGCCTCCAGGCGATTGTAGAACTCGTCTGCGGTGATGTCGGCAGAGTTGACTTCGCCTTCGGGGAATTGGATAAACAAGGGGGCCTGGACGATCCCCAATTCCTTCAATTCCTCGGTGGGCAAGTCGGCAGCGCAGTCGGTGACGATTTTCATGAACGGCTCACTTTCTGATAATTGCGGGTGTTTTCTTCGATTTTATCCCATCCGGGAGGATAATTCTGATTCCATACCTATCAGTTTGCTAACAAAGCTCCCATGAAATTCGGGTACAATTCTGCGCATGTCCATCCATGAACCAGTCATTTCCAGCACGGATGGCGTGCGGGCGACCTGGGCCGAAGTATCCCTGGGCCGCCTGAGCCAGAACCTGGAAGCCATTCGCACTCACGTCTCCCCGGCGAAAGTCATGATCGTTGTCAAGGCAAACGCTTACGGCCACGGGCTGGCCGAAGTGGCCAGGCACCTTGCCCCGCGGGCAGATTATATTGGCGTGGCCGTGTTGGAGGAGGGGATCTTCCTGCGCGAGCTCGGGATCACGGCCCCGATCCTTGTCCTGGGCGGCATTTGGGGAGACCAGGTGCCGCAGTACCTGCAGCACTCCCTGACCCTGACGGCCTCCTCGGTCGAGCGCCTGGAGCAGATCGACCGGGTGGCCGGGCAGATGGGTGTGAAGGCCAAGGTCCACCTGAAGATCGACACGGGCATGGAGCGGATCGGCGTCCATTATTACAGCGCCGGGACCCTCCAGGAGGCCGCCCTCAAGTGCGCCAACGTCGAAGTCGAAGGGATCTATTCCCACTTCGCCAACTCGGATGCGCCCGACCTTGTCCACGCCCGCCTGCAACTGGAACGATTCAATGAGGTCCTGCGTTTCTATGACAAACACAGCCTGCCCATGCCCATCCGGCACATGGCCAACTCGGCGGCGATCCTGCAACTGGAAGAGAGCCACCTTGACATGGTCCGGCCGGGGATCATGCTCTATGGCGTCTACCCGGCGGCCGGGGTGAAACGCTCGGTTCCGATCCGGCCGGCCCTGGCCTGGAAATCCCGGGTGGTCTATTTCAAGGTGGTCCGGCCGGGCCACCCGGTCAGCTATGGCTCCACCTGGCAGTCCGATCACCCGGTTCGGATCGTGACCGTCCCGGTCGGCTACGGGGACGGATATTTCCGCAGCCTGTCCAACCGGGCAGAGGTCGTGATCCGCGGGAAGAAGTATCCCCAAGTGGGGCGGGTCTGCATGGATCAGATGATGGTCAACATCGAGGCCGATTCGGCCTTCAACGGCGATGAGGTCACCCTGATCGGCGAATCGGACGGCCAGTGCATTTCCGCCCAGGATTTGGCCGATTGGGCTGGTACAATACCCTATGAGATTTTGACCAATATCAATACGCGCGTGCCGCGCGTTTATCTCACGGAGGATAAAACTTAATGGATACCCCCCAGCCTGCAATGCAGGCGAAGCGCTTCACCTTCGGGGCAGTGCTCACGTTCATCCGGAAATCCTGGCGCGATTATTTGTTCCTTTTCCTGCTGGCCGGTGTAATCATTGCCCTGGATCAGTGGACGAAATACCTGGTCCGGACCAACATCCCGCTCGCCGGCGATTGGCTGCCATCCTGGCTGGCCTGGCTGGCGCCCTACGCCCGCATCCGCTACTGGTACAACTCCGGGGCGGCCTTCGGGATTTTCCAGGAAGGCAACCTGATCTTTTCCATCCTGGCCGTGATCGTCGCCTGCCTGATCGTCTACTATTTCCCGCGGGTTTCCCGGGAGGACTGGTGGCTCCGCCTGGCAATGTCCATGCAGCTGGCCGGCGCCCTGGGCAACCTGATCGACCGGATCATGTTCAAGCATGTGACCGATTTCATCTCGGTCGGTAATTTCGCCGTTTTCAATGTGGCCGATTCGAGCATTTCGGTCGGCGTGGCCATCCTCGTCCTGGGGGTCTGGATCAAGGAAAATGCGGACAAGAAGAAAGCCGCCGCAGCCAAGGCAGCCGAAGCGGAGCCTGTCGCCCCAAAAGGAGACGAGGCGAAGGGTGAGTGACCGGCACGAGACCTTCCTCTACGACCGTGAAGAGCAAACCCGGCTGGATGTCTACCTGACCGCCTGCCTGCCGGAATTTTCCCGTTCGCGCATCCAAGGTCTGATCAAGGATGGATTCGTCCTCGTGGATGGCGAGCCAGTCACGAAGACCGGCCGGGACCTGGAAATCGGCGAGCGCGTGGAAGTGCGCGTCCCTCCACCGGTTCCCAGCAAGCTGGTGGGGGAGCACATCCCGCTCGATATCGTTTTCGAGAACGACGACCTGTTGGTGGTCAACAAGCCGGCCGGCATGGTGGTTCACCCCTCGCCGGGGCACGACCGCGGCACGCTGGTCCATGCCGCCATCGGGCATGTCCCCGAGCTGGAAGGGATCGGAGGCGAGGAGCGCCCCGGCATCGTCCACCGCCTGGACAAGGAAACCTCCGGCCTGATCGTGGTCGCCAAGAACGAACAGGCCCATCGCTGGTTGCAGGACCAGTTCCGTACCCGGGCGGTCGAGAAGATCTACCTCGCCCTGGTGGACGGCAGGCCGCCCACGCCTACCGGGCGGGTGGATGCCCCGATCGGCCGGAATACCACCCATCGCAAGCTGATGGCCGTCGTGCCGGCTGAGAAGGGCCGCGAAGCGATCAGCGAGTACCGGACGGTGGAAAGTTTCCCGGCCCATACCCTGCTGGAAGTGCACCCGCTGACCGGGCGGACCCACCAGATCCGCGTTCACATGGCTTTCCTGGGCGTCCCCGTGGCAGGGGATACGGTCTACGGCAAACACAAGCCCAGCCTGGACCTCGACCGGCATTTCCTCCACGCCTACAAATTGAAGATCACCCTCCCGGGCGAGAAAGTCCCCCGGGTATTCGAAGCCGCGCTGCCAGCCGAGCTGGAGCGCATCCTTGCCTGGTTGCGTCAGAAATAGGAGTTCACGATGGAATCCGTCGACCTGCGTTCCGATACCGTCACCCGGCCCACGCCGGCCATGCGCGAAGCCATGGCCAAAGCCCCGGTGGGCGACGATGTCTATGGCGAGGACCCGACCATCAACCGCCTGCAGGAAATGGCGGCGCGCTTGCTCGGCAAGGAAGCCGGGCTCTTCGTCGCCTCTGGGACGATGGGCAACCTGGTGGGAGTCCTGTCGCATTGCCAGCGCGGCGACGAAGTCATCGTTGGGAAGAAGAATCACGTATTTTTGCACGAAGCCGGCGGGATCTCGGTCCTGGGTGGCGTGCATTCCAGCCAGTTGACCAACCTGCCCGATGGTTCCCTCGACCTGGACGACGTGGTGAATGCCATCCGGTTCGACGATCCGCACGAGCCCGTGACCCGGCTGGTCTGTCTCGAGAATACTCACAATGCCTGCGGGGGCACGGTCCAGTCTCCGGAGACCATCCGGAAGATCAGTGATTTTGCCCACTCCCGCAACCTGTCTGTCCACCTGGACGGGGCGCGCCTGTTCAACGCGGTGGCGGCCCTGGGGTGCAAACCCATCGACCTGACCGGGTCGGTCGATTCGGTCACGTTCTGCCTGAGCAAGGGTCTGTGCGCCCCGGTCGGATCGGTGCTGTGCGGCTCGAAAGCATTCATCGCCCGGGCGCTGCGCTGGCGCAAGATGCTGGGCGGCGGGATGCGCCAGGCCGGCATCCTGGCGGCAGCCGGGATCGTCGCGCTGGAGACGATGACGGCCCGCCTGGGCGAGGATCATGCCCGGGCGAAGAAACTGGCCGATGGCCTCAGCACGGTCCCGGGACTCGTACTGTCCGGCGCGCCGGAAACGAACATGGTTTTCCTGTCCCTCGCTCCGGAAGTCCCGTTTGCCACGGAAGAGTTTATTGAAAAGCTGGCTGCCTGCGGCGTCCTGATCGGCTCGACGGGCGAGCGGTCCTATCGACTGGTGACGCATTATTGGATCGACGATGTCGGCGTCGAGCGGACGGTTGCGGCATTCCACGAGCTCCTGCATTGAATTCCCCCGAATGGTCGAACCGCGCTCCCCGGAGCGCGTTTTTTTTATTTATCCCGGATCAGATCGTTGAAATTGCCTTCGTCGAGCATTTGCAGGAAGACGGTCAGGATCTCGGGATCGTAGAGGATGCCCATCTTGGCCTGCAGGTAAGTGGAGGCCTCTTTCCGGCCGATGCTTTTCCGGTAAGGCCGGTTGCTGGTCAATGCGTCGAAGGCATCGACGATGGAGAAGATGCGCGCCAGGATGGGGATTTCGTTCCCGGCCAGCCCGATCGGATAGCCGCTGCCGTCCCAGTGTTCGTGGTGGTAGCGCACCACCGAAGTGGTTTCGGCCAGGAAGGGAATCCCCTCGACAATGTGGGCGCCGATCTCCGGGTGGCGGCGCATCGCCTGCCATTCCTCCTCGCTGAGCGGGCCGGGTTTGAGCAGGATCGAATCGCTGATGCCGATCTTGCCGATGTCGTGCAGCAGCGCCCCCCGTTCCAGCGCCTTGAGCTGTCTCTCGGTCAGGCCGATCTTTTCCGCCAGCCGGCAGGCGATCCTGGCGACCCGGCTGCTGTGGCCTTCGGTCTCCCGGTCGCGGGCGTCCAGGGCGGAGGTCAGCGAAGCCAGGGTCTGGTCGTAGGTGGTCTCCAGTTCGTGGTAGGCGGCTTCGAGCTGCCTGGCCTGGTTGGTGGTCTGGTTGAGCAGCAGGGACCGTTCCAGCGCGATCGTGGCCTGGTTCGCCAGCGACTGCAGGTTGGCCGAGTAGTGCGATCCGTAATGGTGGCCGTCCGGAATGTCGAGCCAGAGTGCGCCGTAGGTGCGATGGGAGGTCTGCAGCGGGATGCAGACTTGACAGGCCGAATAGCCGTCCGGGAGGACGATGGTTTGCCTGGCCTGGATGGCCTGTTCGACGATCCCGGCCGGGTGGGCTTCGGCCGGGGTGGTCCCGTCGGCGTCGGTTTCCACCCGCACCTGGACCTGGTGGTCCGGCGTGAAGAGCACCAACCCGAGCGAGGCGGCATTCCCGAGCTTGAAGATGGTTTCCGTGATCGCGAAGGCGGCCTGTTCGTGATTGGCGGCGTTTCCGATCCGGGCGTTCAGCTGGTAGAGCAGAGTGGCCGTCTGCAGGCTGGAGCGGAGCTGCTGGTAGAGCCAGGTGCTTTCGACGGCCGCCGCGGCCAGGGAGGCGATCATCGTGGAAAGGGATTCGTCGTTTTCGGTGAATCCGGCCTGCCCCTGCTTGTCGAAGGCAAGGATCGCCCCGATGTTGAGCTGGTGCAGGCGGATCGGGAATGCCAGGATGCCCTTGAAGTGCGATTCGTCGATCCGCAGGTGGGCCACCGCCTTGGATTTGCGCGTGTCGCGGATGCGGACCGGGCCGCTTCCGTTCAGGATTTTCTGGATGAGGGAGTCCTTTTCGGGAGTCCTGCCGAGGGCGCGGACCAATTGGGGGGAGCTTCCGGCGTGGGCCTGGCGGGTGAAGCTGCCGCCTTCGTCCAGCAGGGTGACGAAGACGAAACGCGCCCCCAGGGTGTTTTGGGCGATCACGGCCACCCGGTCGATCACCGTCTGGGTATCCAGGAGGGTGGACAGGTTGATCCCGTCCTGGATCAGGTCCGCCAGGCGCTGTTGATATCCGGACCGGTCCCAGGCATTGACCAGCCGCCGGGCGGCGATCTCGATCGTGGCCGTGTCGAGGGCGGTGAAAGCCCCGGCTTTTTCCTGGTCGACGGTCAGGACGCCTTTCAATTCCCCGTTCAGCATCAGGGGGACGATCATCTCCGAAAGGAACTGCTGGCCTTCGAAGGCGATATAGTCCTTTTCGAGGCGGGTGTCGTTGGCGACGACCGTCTTGCGCTGGGAGGCGGCCCTGCCGATCAGCCCCTGGTCGGCCAGGTGGCGGTAGGAGGGGGGAAGGTACCAGCGGCCTTTCCCGGCCAGGGCCAGGAGGTTGAATTCCTTTTTTTCGGGGTTGTATGTCAGGACGGCCACCACGTCGCAGGAGAAGGCCTTCTGGATCGACCGTCCGACGATCTGGGCGGCCACGGGCGGGTCCAGGACGATCTTCAGGGACTCCTCGATCTCGCTCAACAGGGCGAACTGGCTCGCCCGCTTGCGTTCCGAGTCCAATTGCCCGGCCAGCCGGCATATTTCTTCGTCCTGCGCCGCCAGGCGGTTCTTCAGTTCCTTGTTTTCCCCCAACCCGAACAGGTTCCTCCGGCTGATCCAGTTGCGGAGGCCGGTATCCTGCTTGCTGCCGGGGCGAACCTGGGCGGATTTTTTCTGCGGCATAGGCTTGGAGGATAGCATAGGAGATGTGAATTTACAATCCTTTTGGCCGCCTCTTTCGGGCATTCCCGGAACGCCTGGCTTGCACTTCTTCCCCTGGCGGAGGAAGTACTTACAATAGTCTGAACTTAAGTTCGATGGAGTTAAGATATAATTTAATCATTATGAGTTCCATTTTAAAGGCGTTTGGAGGAAGGGCATGCTTATCAATTTGGAATTGCTGGATCGAATCGCCGGGGTCATCCGTACGAAAATCAAGGTGCAGCCGCGCCTCGGCCTGATCCTCGGGACGGGCCTGGGGGGGCTGGCCGATTCGGTCCAGGATGCCGTAATCATCCCGTATTCCGACCTGCCGGACTGGCCGCTTTCCACCGTGGTCGGGCACAGCGGCCGGCTGGTCGTCGGCAAGCTGGAAGGCCAGCCGATCCTGGTGATGCAAGGCCGTATTCATTATTATGAAGGTTACAGCATGGCCCAGGTGACCCTGCCGGTACGGGTGATGCAGCGCCTCGGGGTCGAGATCCTGATCGTCACCAACGCGGCCGGCGCCATCAATCCCGATTTCATCCCCGGTGACGTTATGTTGATCACGGATCACCTCAACCTGGCCGGGATGGCCGGACTCAACCCGCTCATCGGCCCGAACCTGGATGAGTTGGGACCGCGTTTCCCCGATATGAGCCAGGCCTATGATCGCGCCCTGGGTGAGTTGGCCCGCCAGGTGGCCAGGAAGAATTCCCTGACCCTGCGGGAGGGCGTCTACGTCGGCCTGAGCGGGCCTTCCTTCGAGACGCCCGCCGACCTGCGCTTCCTGCACCTGGCCGGGGCGGATTCGGTCGGGATGTCGACCGTTCCGGAAGTCACCGTGGCGCGCCACGGCGGGACGCGTGTGCTGGGCTTTTCGGGGATCAGCAACAAGGCCAACCTGGACGGAAATACGCTCACTTCCCACGAGGAAGTGCTCGCATCCGGCCGGATCATCGTCCCAAAACTGGAAACGCTCATCCGAGGCGTTCTGAGCGGACTCTAGCCGGGTTTTCATGCAAGCGATTTTGAATTTCTTTATCCGGTATTCCCCGGTCATTTACTTCCTGCTGGTTTTGGGCTTCCTGGTTGGGCTGCAGCGATTTATCCAGGCGCGCCGCGAGCGGCGGGAGGCGGTCTACGGCCTGGAACTGGAAATTGCCAATCGCCATGCGGCCCGCGCCATCACGGCCCTGTCACTGGTGGCATTTATCTTTCTGGGTGAGTTCGTCCTGACCGTCATCCTCGCCCCAAACCTGCCGGCTTCCCTTCAATTCGTGACCCCGACCATCAATCCCCTTATTACCCCGACGGACACGTTTTCGCCCGCCCAGCTGGCTCTCCTGCAGACGGCTACCATCGGCCCCACACCGACGGTCGCGGCCAGCGGCTGCATTCCAGGGCAGATCAGCATCACTTCTCCCAAACCTGGGGATGAGCTGCAAGGAAAGATCACCATCCAGGGGACCGCCAATATTCCCAATTTTGCATTTTTCAAATATGAATATGCCCCCGCCGGCGCGGGTACCTGGTTCACTATCGAAGCAGGCAGGACCGCCATCCAGGATGGCAACCTGGGAATCTGGGATACGTCGGCGTCGGATATTCCTCCTGGGGATTACCAACTGCGCCTGGTGGTGGTGGACAACCAGGGGAATGAGTTGCCGGCCTGCATCGTCCCGGTCCGGATCAAGGCTCCATGAGGTGAGATATGCCTGAGGTCCAGGTTCGTCCTCCCGTTTCGAGCGACCTGTCCATCCTGATGGCCATTGACCACACCTGCGAGACCGATTATGTCTGGCAGATGGACATCCAGCATGAGGAGGGGCAGGCCGGGGCGATCTTCCGGGAAATTCGCCTGCCGCGTTCGGTGACCGTCCCGTACCCGCGCCCGGTCGGCCTGCTGTCCGAGACCTGGAAGCGGACCTCCGGCATGCTGGTGGCGGAAATCGGCGGGGAGGCGATCGGCTACATCCGGATGAGCGATTCGATCCTGCCGCACACCGCCTGGATTACGGACTTGGTGGTTTCCTCCCGCTACCGCCGCCAGGGGGTGGGAATGACCCTGGCCCTGGCAGCCCAGGCGTGGGCTGTGGACCGCCATAACCAGCGGGCCTTGCTGGAAATGCCGTCCAAAAACAACCCGGCGATTTGTCTGGCCAGGAAACTCGGCTACGAATTCTGCGGGTATAATGATCAATATTACGAGACCCAGGATATCGCCGTTTTCTTCGGGCGTTCGCTCAGGTAATCATTACGGAAGGGCATCATGCTTAGCGGTTGGTTGCAAGACCTGTTGACGGGGATCATTACATTCAATCAAATCCTAACGGCCGGGATTGCCATCACGGCTTTTTCCTTGTTCCTCTACGCCCTGTCTTTCAACCTGCGGGACAGGGTGGCCCGTTCGTTTGCCGTCATCCTCCTGTGCGTGGTGACGGTTTTTACTTCTGAAGCTCTCGAAAGCTCCTCCACCTCGCCACAATTCATCGATCTGCTCCTCCGCTTGGAGTGGTTTGGGATCGTCTTTCTTCCGCCCGCCTATCTCCATCTCTCGGATGCCATCCTGGTGACCACCGGCCGGCCGTCCCGCGGCCGCCGGCGCCTGGTCGTCCGCCTGATGTACGCCGTCTCGGCGATCTTTTTGCTGCTCCTGGCCTCCGGCCGCCTGCTCGGGCCGATCGAAATGGCCGGACAGCCCGCTCCGCACCTCCAACGCACGATCTGGACGGAGATCTTCACCGGTTATTACATCGCCATCATGGTCCTTGCCTGGATCAATTTTGGGCGCGCCTACCGGCGGACGCTGACCCGCTCGGGCCGCCGCCGGATGGTCTATCTGCTGGCCGGGGCCACGGCGCCGGCGCTTGGCTCCTTCCCTTATTTGCTTTACGGCTCCAAGCTGGCGGGCAGTTTCCCGTTCCTCTTCTGGGGGCTGGCGACCGTCAGCAATTTGCTCGTGGGTGTATTGATCATCATCATGGCTTACGCAGTCGCCTTTTTCGGTGTCTCGTGGCCCGACCGGGTCGTCCGCAGCCGGCTGTTTAAATGGATCATGCGCGGACCGGTGGTGGCTTCGGTAGCCCTGGCCGTCATGACGCTTGTCCGCCGGGGTGGGGAGTTCTTTGGGGCTACCTATTCGGCGGCCGTCCCGGCGGCCATGGTCGCCACGGTGCTGCTCTTCGAACATGTGATCACGCTGGTCTCGCCGTTATGGGATCGCCTGATCTTCTTCGGGCGCGATCGCACCGACCTGGCCCTGCTCCAGACCCTCGAAGACCGCCTGATCACCCAGAACGATATGCGCCAGTTCCTGGAAGCGGTCCTGGCGGCGGTCCGCGATCACCTTCAATCCCCGGCAGCCTTCGTGGCGGCCCTGGACGGTGGGGACCTTTCGCTGGTCGTGACGACCGGGAGCATGCTGCAGGTCAAGGAATCCAATCTTTCGGAAGCATTGCAAACCGTCAGCAGCGAGAGCAATGGCGACGGCGAGGAATACATCTGGGGCGATTATTGGCTCTTCCCCCTCCACCAGGCGCCGGATACGGTGGACGGTTCGCCGGTCTTGCTGGGCCTGCTGGGGGTCTTGCGCCATCCCGACCAGACCATCCTGAAGGATCAGCGTCAGGCCCTCCTGGTTCTGCTCAACCGGGCGACGGTTGCCCTGAGGGATCGCCGCTTGCAGCAGAGCGTCTTCCGTTCCCTCGAGGATTTGCGTCCGCAGGTGGACATGTTCCAGCGGATGCGCGCCGTCGGTCGCTACGACAGCAAAGCCAGCCTGCTCGAGGAGACGATGCCCCCCGAATCGGACATGGCCGAGTGGGTGCGGGACGCCCTGACCCATTACTGGGGCGGTCCCAAGCTGACCCAGAACCCGCTCCTGAACCTGCAAATCGTTCAGGAGGCTTTCAAGGAGCATAACGACAATCCGGCCAATGCCTTGCGCTCGATCCTGCGCCAGGCGATGGACAATGTCAGGCCGGAGGGGGAAAGGCGCTTCACTGGGGAATGGATCCTGTTCAACATCCTGGAAATGAAATTCGTCGAAGGACGAAAAGTGCGCGAAGTGGCCTCGCGCCTGGCGATGTCGGAAGCCGACCTTTATCGAAAACAACGGGTGGCCATCGAAGAAGTGGCGCGGGTGATCTTGGAGATGGAGCGCCAGACCCAGGTACGGATTAATGGGAAGGTGACAGGAGATTAGGCATGATGAGCACACAATATTACGAAGAAGAAATGCCGGCCCCGGATGATGGTTGGTGGGCGTCGGTCCTGGCAGAAGAGGAAAGCCGGGCCGCGACACCTTCGGGTGGAAAAGCCCAGAAGCCTGAGGGAGCGGCGAAAACGGCTCCCGATTGGACGAAGGGCATGGCGATCTTTCACCAGGACGCGATCATCACCCTGAAAGTGACCGGCTACAACCGGGGCGGGCTGTTGGTGGAGGGGGAGGACTTGAACGGATTCGTGCCCTGCTCGCACCTGGTCGACCTGCCGTTCCAGACCGACGAGGAATGCCGGGAGGACAATCTGGTCAGCTACGTCGGGCGCGACCTGCGCCTGAAGATCATCGAATGCGTTCCGGAGGAGGGCCGGATGGTCTTTTCGGAGCGGGCGGCCCGGGCCGAGGCCGGAAAACGCCCGGAACTTTTCAATACCATCCAGGCCGGCCAGCACGTTTCCGGAGAGGTGACCAACGTCACGGATTTCGGCGTGTTTGTGGACCTCGGCGGGGTGGAAGGACTCATCCACATCTCCGAGCTCTCCTGGGGTCGGGTTTCCCATCCCAGCCAGATCTGCCAGCTTGGGCAGCACGTCGAAGTGCTCGTCATGGAAGTGGCGCCGGAGCGCTGTCGGATCGCCCTCAGCCTGAAACGCCTGGCGTCCAATCCCTGGGAGACCGCCCAGGAACATTACCCGATCAATTCGGTGGCCCCGGCGGTGATCACTGCCCTGGTGCCTTATGGGGCGTTCGCCCGCCTGGAAGAGGGTCTCGAAGGCCTGATCCACGTCTCCGAGATCCCCGTCCCACCCGATTCCGCCGTAAAAGATGTGCTGACGCCCGGCCAGAGCGTGCAGGTCCGCATCCTGCAGGTGGACGCCTCCCGCCAGCGGCTCGGGTTGAGCATGAAACTCCAATAACATGCCGGTCACGTCGCGCAAACCCTCCGTTCCTCCCAAAGCTTCCCATCCCGCCGCGCCGCCCAAGGCCGACTGGATGGACCGGCTTGCGCGGCTCGAGACCCATTTTGGGCGCTTCCTCTGGGACATCCTCGGCGTCCTGTTCTTCGTCCTTGCGTTGACGATCCTGCTGGGCATTTTGAACCTTTCGAAGGGTTCCCTCCTCGTAGGCTTGATCCAGTTGCTCTTTTCCTGGTTTGGCTGGGGGGAATTGTTGATCGTCGTCGCCGCGGCCGTCGGTGGAATCATGGCGTTCCGGCGCACCCGCCAATCCGTGAAGATCAAATGGGGGCGGGTCATTGCCTCCGAGGTGGCTGCCTTTCTCACCCTGGCGGTGCTCTCCGTGGTCAGCGGCTACCGCCTCACGGATGGCTGGATGTGGGGCGGGCAGCTGGGCTGGGGGCTCGCCACGCTCTTTACCAAATTCCTGGGCCCAGTGGGGGGCGGGGCGGTGATTTTCCTCCTCTGGGGACTGGCTATCCTGACCGGTTTCGGGCTCTGGCACTCGCTCGAATCCTGGCTGCTCTTGCAGGCAGGCACCCCTGCCCAGACGAATTCCGCCGCGCCTGCGGCGGAGCCGGTGGTCGTCTCCCCGCTCCCGGCGGATAAACCTGCAGCCGGCGCGGCCAATGCCGCCAGGAAATCCGCCCAGAAGCTGCCGCCCGAGTTCCGTAAGTCCTTCAAGGTCGACGAGCGCCAAGACAGCCGCCCGGCTGCCCCGCCGCCGCGCGATGAGCGCCTGCCACCCCTGAATATCCTGTCTGACGAGCAAGCCGTCCGCCCGGACGAGCGCACCATTAACCAGATCGCCGGCCTGATCGAGAAAACCCTGTCCGAATTCGGCATCCCGGCCAAGGTGGTCGGTTTCCGGATCGGCCCGACGGTGACGCAGTTCGCCGTCCAGCCCGGTTTCATCAAAAAAGGCACTGAGGAAGACAACCAACAGATGAAGGTCCGGGTGGCCCAGATTGCCAGCCTGCAGAAGGACCTGGCCCTGGCCCTCTCGGCGGAACGCCTGCGCATCGAGGCCCCGGTCCCGGGCCGCGCTTACGTCGGCATCGAGGTGCCGAACGCCCGCTCGCTGCTGGTGCGCCTGCGCCCGCTCCTCGAGACAGATGCATTCTATAAAGTCGGTTCGCCTTTGACGATTGCCCTCGGCCGGGACGTTTCCGGCAACCCGCTGGTGGCCGACCTGGCGCGCATGCCGCACGCCCTGATCGCCGGGACGACCGGCTCTGGCAAATCGGTCTGCATCGCCGCCCTGGCGACCTGCCTGGCGATGAATAACGCCCCGGAAGACCTGCGCATGGTCATGATCGATTCGAAGATGGTCGAGCTGATCCGTTTCAACGGCCTGCCGCACCTCTTCGGGAAAGTCGAAACAGACGTCCAGCGCATCCTGGGGGTGCTGCGCTGGGTGGTGGTCGAGATGGAGCATCGCTACCAGCTCCTGGAAGCCGCCAAGGCACGGGACATCGATGCCTACAACCGCCGTCTGCAGCGCCGCAAGGACGCCCAGACCCTGCCGCGCATCGTCGTCCTGATCGACGAGCTGGCGGATTTGATGATGTCGGCGCCGGACCAGACCGAGCATAACCTGGTTCGGCTGGCCCAGATGGCCCGCGCCACCGGCATCCACCTGGTGGTCGCCACCCAGCGTCCCAGCACGGACGTGGTCACCGGCCTGATCAAAGCCAATTTCCCGGCCCGCATCTCCTTCGCAGTGGCCTCCCAGGTGGATTCGCGCGTCATCCTGGACACCCCCGGCGCCGAGACCCTGCTCGGACGGGGCGACATGCTCTTCCTGAACCCGGAAGTGGGCAACCCGATCCGGGCCCAGGGCGCCCTGGTGACCGACCAGGAGATCGAGCGGGTCATCGCCCACTGGCAGAAGATGTCCCCCCAGAAGGAGACGCATTCACCCTGGGAGACCATGCTGACCGAGGAAGAGTCGGAAGGCAGCGACGATATCCTGGTGGAGCAGGCGATCACCATTTTGAAGAAGGAGCAGCGGGCCAGCGCGTCCATGCTGCAGCGGCGCCTGCGGATCGGTTATCCGCGGGCCGCCCGGCTGCTCGACCAGTTGGAGGAGATGGGGGTGGTGGGCGCTTCGATGGGCGGAGGACGCGATCGTGAAGTCCTGCTCGAGCCGGACGACGAGAATGGGGACACCGGTGAAGATGCCTGATGTGGTATGATTGCTCCGTTTAATAACTTTGCCTGATGAGGATACTCATTTGACTCAACCAACCGAACAAAAACGAAAGACCTTCGCGGATAATATGCGGGTCTGGTTCCGCTGGTATTTGATCCCGTTTGCCAAGTTCTTCGACCGTCTCGGGATTCGTCCGAATACCGTCACCCTGATCGGCCTGGCAGGTACGGTGGCGGTGGCGGTCCTGATCGCCCTTGGCCAGATGACCTGGGCCGGCATCTTGCTGCTCATCATGGGTCCGGTGGATGCCATGGACGGCGCCCTGGCCCGTATGCGCAACGAAGCCAGCGATTGGGGCGCATTCGTCGATTCGGTGACCGACCGCTACTCGGAACTCTTCCTGTTCCTTGGCTTCCTGATTCACTTCATGCTCCACGCCGATCCGGCCGGGATGCTGATGGCCTACCTTGCGGCCTCCGGCTCCGTCCTTGTTTCGTATGTCAAGGCGCGCGCCGATGCATCCAAACTGGATGCCAACGTCGGTTTGTTGACGCGTGTAGAGCGCTACATCGTGTTGATCCCGGGGCTTATTTTCAGCGGTCTTTATCCGCCTCTTTCCCTGATCACATTGATCATCATTGCCATTTTTGCCAACTTTACCGCCCTGCAACGGATTCTACGGGTCCGCAGGGATGCTTATCGCCGACAATCTCAGACACAGGAGTAATCCATGCCAACTCTACCTCCGAATGGGTTCGACATTCCCCTGCCTTTTTTTCATACTTCGTTTCACATTTACTTCTACGGCATTCTGATCATGCTGGGCGTGATTGCGGCGGCATTCCTTGGGCAGGCAGAAGCCAAGCGGCGCGGGATCAATCCTGATTACGTCTGGGACGCCCTCTTCTGGATCGTCCTGGCCGGTATCGTCGGCGCCCGACTCTGGCACGTCTTTTCCCCGCCTCCTTCGATGATCGCCCAGGGGATTACGACCCAGTGGTACTTCCTTCACCCGCTCGACATGATCAACATTCGCAACGGTGGGCTGGGTATTCCGGGCGCGATCATCGGCGGCGGGCTGGCTCTGTGGGTGTATTGTCGGAACAAGAAGATCTCCTTCCTGGCCCTGGCGGATGCGGTCATCCCGGGCGTAGCCCTGGCCCAGGCCATCGGTCGCTGGGGAAATTTCTTCAACCAGGAACTGTACGGGAAACCCACCAACCTGCCTTGGAAACTGTATATCGATCCGGCTCACCGGGTCGCCGGGTATGAGCAGTACAACTATTTCCACCCCTTGTTCCTGTATGAATCCCTTTGGAACTTACTCAACATGACCTTGTTGCTGTGGGCGGCCCGGCGTTTCGAAAAGTGGCTGAAACCCGGTGATTTGTTCCTGGCCTACATGGTCATGTATGCGATCGGCCGGTTCAGCCTCGAATTCCTGCGGTTGGATGCTTCCCAGGTGGCGGGGCTCAATTTCAACCAGACCTTCATGGTGGTGGTGATGATAGTGGCCGGGGCGCTCCTGTTCCTGAATCACCGCGTGTTCCACAAAGCCTGATGATTCAAACCGAGGACCTGAGCAAGCAATTTGGGGATTATTGGGCCGTCGATGGCCTCACCCTGGAGGTCGAGCCGGGGCAGGTACTCGCATTGCTGGGCCAGAACGGGGCCGGAAAAACGACCACTGTCCGGATGCTGACCTCGGTCCTGTCGCCGACGCGCGGCTGGGCGCGGATTGCCGGGTACGATGTGGTCCGTTCCCCGGCGGACGTGCGGGCTTCGGTGGGGGTACTCACCGAGCAGCACGGCCTCTACCTGCGCATGTCAGGCAGCGAATACCTGGATTTCTACGGCCAGATCTATGGCCTTGATAAGGCCAGCCGGCAGAAACGCAGCCAAAAGTGGACGGAGTACTTCGGCTTGGCTGAAGCCGCCCGGCGTCCGATCGGCCAATACTCGAAAGGCATGCGCCAGAAGCTTGCCCTGGCGCGCACCCTCCTGCACGAACCGCCGGTCCTCCTGCTGGACGAGCCGACCTCGGCAATGGACCCCGAATCCGCCCAACTGGTCCGGCACGCGATCGCCAGCCTGCGTTCGGAGCAGCGAGCCATCATCATCTGCACGCACAACCTGGTCGAGGCGGAGATGCTTGCCGATAAGATCGCCATTATCTACCGCGGCCGTTTCCTGACCAGCGGGACGGTCGAAGAATTGAAACGGCAGTTGCTCGGCCCGGCTGAATATGAAGTGCGCCTACGCGGCAAGTGGAAGCAACCGGCCTTCAAGCTGCCGGCCGGAGTGACCCCGATCGACCCTGGCGAAGCTGGCCCCCGCTACCGGGTCGAGGACCCGGAATCCGCCAACCCCGATTTGTTGAAAGAATTCATGAAGCGCGGCATGGAAGTAGTGGCCATGCAGGAACTACCGCGCACTCTCGAACAGGTCTATCTTGCCGCCATGGCGCAGGTAAAACATGTCTGAGCGTACGAAAAACGATTTCGGACCGGTCTGGCTGATCGCCTGGCGGGAGCTGCGCGACCAGCTGCGGGATTGGCGCATCATATTTCCGATGGTGGCCCTGACGCTGGCCTTGCCGTTCCTGGCGGACCTGGGCGCCCAGGCGGCGATCAATTTCACCACGAAATACGGCACCCCGCTCATCGCCGAACGCCTGGTGCCTTTCCTGCTGATGGTGGTTGGGTTCTTCCCCATCACGGTCTCGCTTGTCATCGCCCTCGAATCGTTCGTCGGCGAAAAGGAGCGCGGCACCATCGAACCGCTCCTGAGCAGCCCGCTCAAGGACTGGCAGCTTTTCATGGGGAAGCTTATCGCCGGGACGGTCGCGCCGCTGGTGACCTCCTACCTGGGAATCAGCGTTTATATGCTTGGCCTTTACTTCCAGCATATCCCCTTTCCGGATCCCAACCGGATGGCGCAAACCCTGCTATTGACCACCGTCCAAGCCTTCCTGATGGTCAGCGGGGCGATCCTGATCTCCACCCAGGCGACCTCCGTGCGGGCGTCCAATCTGATGGCATCCTTCATCGTTATCCCGATGGCGCTGCTGATCCAGGGCGAGAGCATCATGCTCTTCTGGGGCAATGACCAGATTCTCTGGCTGGCCGTCTTCGGGGTTTCCATCCTGGCGATCCTCCTTTCCCGGGTGGGGATCGCCCATTTCCAACGTGAAGCCCTGCTTGGACGGGAGATTGACATCCTCAATCTGCGCTGGGTCGGCCTGACTTTCTGGCGGGCGTTCAAGGGGGATGCCAGATCGTTCGGCGGCTGGTTCCGTTACGAGCTTCCCAAGACTTTGCGGAAACAGTTTCCCACCATCCTGATGACCATCGTCATCGGCGTCGGCGCGGTCCTGGCGGGCTTTTTTTGGATGAACTCGAACGCGACATCCATCCTGAAATCCCTGAACGGAGAGGATATCTCCGGCGTACTGTCGTCGGGCCTTGGGGTGCCGTCGGGTAATGCTTTTGCGATTTCTTTCCCCTTGATCTGGGGTCACAACCTGCGGGCGATCGTCATCATCCTGCTGCTTGGACTTTTCTCGTTCGGTGTGCTTGGCGCGCTCCTGTATCTGCTCAACATGGGTGTGGTTGGCGCGGCCCTGGCCCTCGTCCAGGCGATGGGGAAATCTCCCTGGAAGGTTGGCATTTTCGGCCTGCTGCCGCATGGGATTTTCGAGCTCACCGGGCTGATTCTTTCCAGCGCCGCCATTCTTTATATCGGCATCGCTCTGGTCACCCCGCGCTCCCAGCGCACCCTCGGTGAGGTTTTCATCGAATCGTTCGCCGATTGGGCCCGGATTGGCCTGGGGATCGTCCTTCCGCTCATGACCGTGGCAGCAGTGATCGAGACATGGGTTACTCCGGTGCTATTGTCAGCCGTGCTAAAATAGAGGTAGGATAGAGCAAGAAAGGCGCTCCGAATGCCAAAACTCATTTTCTTGGGGACATCCAATGCCATTCCCGATGAGAACCACGAAAACACCCACATGGTCCTCGTGGGAAAAGAGCGCACCGTCCTGATCGATTGTGTCAACAGCCCGATCCTTCGCCTCCGCAAGGTGGGAGTGGAATTCGATCACGTGACGGATATGATCCTGACGCATTTCCACCCGGACCATGTCTCGGGAGTGCCTCAGTTGCTGATGAACATGTGGTTGATGGGTCGCCGCCAGCCTTTGACAGTCTACGGCCTGCACCACACCCTGGACCGCGTCGAAAGCCTGATGGGTTTCTACGGTTGGTCGGAATGGCCGAATTTCTTCCCGGTGGTATTCTGCCGGTTGCCCATCCAGGACACCATTCCTGTCTTGGAATGTGACGAATTCGCTATTACGGCCATCCCGGTCCAGCATTTCATCCCGACCATCGGTTTGCGGATGGAATTCCTGAAAACGAAGAAGGTCGTGGCATATTCCTGCGATACCCAACCTTGCCCGCAAGTCCTGCGGCTGGCCGAAGGCGCAGATATCCTCATCCACGAAGCTTCCGGACCGGTTCCGGGTCATTCCTCAGCCGCCCAGGCCGGTGAAGCCGCCCGCAAGGCCGAGGTCGGGGCGCTGTACCTGATCCACTACCCGACCGCCGAATCCGCCCCGGGCGACCCGGTTGGGGAAGCCCGCAAGGAGTTTCCGGGTCCGATCACCCTCGCCGAGGATTACATGCCTCTGAACCTGGATTAAGAAAGAGCCGCCCATTGAGGCGGCTCTGCTTTTGTCTTACCATCCCTTGATGTATTCTTCCCACTCGGAATTTTCATCCAGGTGACGGCCGAATATGTAATAGGCGCTCGGCGGCGGTTCCTTGGGAATGTGCAGGAGCGTCATGTGGACCTCTTCCAATTTGCGCCCGCCTTTGCGGTGGTTGCAGGAGGGGCAGGCGGCCACCACGTTCGTCCAGGTATGCATTCCGCCCATGTGCTTCGGCTGGACGTGATCCACGGTCAGATCGCCGGTATGCCGCCCGCAGTACTGGCAGGTATAATTATCCCGGCGGAAAACCTCCCGGCGGGTCAGTTTTACTTGCAGCCGCGGCCGGTGGACCATTTGTTCCAGCCGGATTACCGACGGCCTCGGGAGGGACTGCTTGACGGTCTGGATATTACCGCGACCATTCATCACCATGTCGGCTTTTCCCGAGAGGATCAGCCCGACGGCGCGACGGGTATTGCAAACATTGATTGGTTCATAGTTTGCGTTGAGCACCAGCACCGGCTCGTTCATAGAAATTCACTTTGGCGGCAATTATACTCCAGACCCCCGGAACGATTGAAAGGAGCGATTTATGCGTATTTTGATCACCGGCGGCACCGGTTTGATTGGATCCTATCTGGTGAATTCCCTGCTTGCTGATGGGCATCAGGTTTGGGTGCTTACCCGCAGCCCGGAAACTGCTCATCTGCAGGAGGGCGCCCGGCCGATCGGCTGGGACGGCCGGACGACCACCGGCTGGGGCGATCTCGTCTCCGAAATGGATGGCATCGTCAATCTGGCGGGCGAGAACATCGGCGCCGGATTCTGGACCAAGGCCCGCAAGCAAAGGATCATCAACTCCCGCCTGGAAGCCGGCTGGGCGATCACCGAAGCACTCCGGGCCGCGGCTCCGCGTCCAAGGGTGTTGATCCAGGCGTCTGCAGTCGGTTTTTACGGTCCGCGCGGGACGGAGCCGGTCACCGAAGAGACGGCTGCCGGCAGCGGCACCATGACCGAGATTTGCATGGCCTGGGAGGCCTCGAGCGCACCGGTCGAGGAGCTGGGCGTACGCCGGGTCATCATCCGCACCGGAGTGGTCCTTGACCCCCGCGAAGGTGCCCTGCCGCGGCTGTTGCTGCCTTTTCGGTTCTTCGCCGGCGGTCCGCTCGGGAGCGGCAGACAGGGCTTTCCCTGGATTCACCCGGCGGACGAAGTGGGGGCGATCCGTTTCCTTCTGGAAGACGAAAAGGCCCGGGGCGTTTTCAATCTCTCCGCCCCCGGACCGCTTTCAAATGCTGATTTCGGCAGAGCGTTGGCAAAGATCATCCGCCGTCCATTCTGGTTACCGGCTCCTGCCTTTGCCCTGCGGTTGGTCCTGGGGGAAATGGCCACCCTGGTGCTGGACGGACAGTTCATGCTGCCCAGCCGCCTGCTCGATCTGGGATATCAATTCCAATTCGCGACTGCCGAAGCCGCGCTGCATGACCTGTTGAGCTAATTGTTTTTCGAGCCGTCTTTGGGGGAATTTCGTGCCTGCTGGAAGATGTGACGCAGGGCTTCCCAGGCGGAAAGCGTCCGGCTGGCCTTTTCCGCCGGGATGTCGTGCTGGCTGTAACGGGCCTCGACGAAAGCGTCCGTCAATACCTGTACACCCTCTTTTCCCTCCTCCAGGTTGGAACCCAGGCGGCGGGCGTATTCATAGGGAGTCTGTTCTGCGCTACGCGGCAGGCTCGTCTCGCCGGCGCGTTTGAGCAATGCCATGTAATAGTAGAAGATCTTCTGGCGGGGCGGCAACCTTCTTAGGTTGATGTAATTCCAATCCGTCCTCTCGCTGGGGCCGCCGGTCGACCCGCGCAACTGGTCGAGCCGGCTTTGAACGTAATCTCCCAGTCGTTTATTGGCTCGCGTGATCGCATTGACCAGCCGTTTCCAGGCGGCTGTGATCCAGCGGAGCGGCTTGAATTGTTTGAGTTCCGCCGAAAGATCCTTGTTGAAGAGGATGTATTGGCGCAGGGCGATTCCCAGCAATCCGATCAGGATCACCCAAAAAATAACCGAATTGAGCAAGTCCATTCGAGTGCCCGGATTGGTCGGCGGAAGCATCGATGGCGGCGGGGTGACCTGGAGGATGGGTCCCTGGGGTTCTGCGGGGGCGCGATTGAAGAATTTTCCGATCAGCGCGATCAGGAGTACGATCAATGCAAAAACGTACATGATTCCTGCAGCCAGTAGACGAATGACCGTCAGGACGGTTTCGAACAGCCCCATCCCATAATGGGTGGGCAGGAGGATGGCCAGTCCGGCGATGAATACAATCAGCAGGGCGCTGTAAAATGCCCAGCGCCGGGGGATCTGGCTCGGGATTTTCACCCCCGCCTGCCGCCACATGGATTGAAGGCTGGCATAGCGGGTCAGGCTCAACAGCGCCATGCCGATCACGAAAAAGAGCACAACGGCAGGCACGATCTGGTTGGCCGGAACCGGCTGGCTGTTGAGGTAAAGCTGGATGTTCTGGAGCATCAGTCCAGCCATGATGAGGACGGCCATTCCGAGATAAAGCATGCGGCGAAGGACCATGGTCCGCACCGGGGTCGTCCTGACCCGTTCGTCGAAGTGGACGGCTTCATCCAGCTCGAGCAGGTACAGGTCGGCCGAAAAGAGGGCGCTGAACTGCCAGGTCACGAAAACGATCACCAGGTTCAACACGAATGCCCCGGTGACGATGTTCATGGGAAAATCCCGGCCCCAGAGGGAGAAGTTGGCCATGAATTGGGCTGTTCCGCCGCGCAATTCGGTGAATAATTTCAGGAGAATAAGGATGAGACCCCATTCGGTCAGTCGATAGAAGGCGATTTGGCGCTGGGCGGTCGGGAGTCGCCGAACCATCCAGATGGAGATGAGCGATTCGATCGACACCAGGGTACACACCAGGAGCATCCCGCGTGGGTCCCATTGGGGGAAAATCCAATGAGCCGCCTGGATGGTGATCTCGGCAAAGCAGATCATCAGAGCTGCCGCCAGCAAATTACCGAGGATGGCGCCACTGCGAGCCGATGAAGGGGTCTGCGGAACGGCGCTCATTTCCGGCTCCAATACTCAAGGCTTTTTTCATTCGAGAATGCGTAGAGCGGAATCCCGAAATGTTTCGCCTGCTCACGGGCTTTTTGGATATTGAAGGCGTGCCCGGCAACGACCAGGACGATGTTCTGCCCCCGGCGCTTGAGCTGGAAAAGTTCGTCGAAAAGGGCCTCGTTGATCTGCCCGGTGATGACGATCACGGTCGTCCCCCAGGACAGGTTGGCAGCCTCTTTGTTCAGCATCTTCGTCAACGGCAGGGCGTTTTCGGTGGCTTGCAGCCGGGCCAACAGGTCCAGGATATGAACGAGCTGGGCGCGGCCTTTGCGAGGCGCCAGCGGCTGGACCGCCCGCTCGACTGTGCGCGGGTCGATGCCGTTGGTGATCAGCCCGACGGATTGCTTTTGCGCCACCACCCAATTGGCCATGGAGGCCGCAATCACGATGGCAAGCTCGGTGGCGTCCAGGTAGTGCCGGCTCGGGTATTCGGTTGTGTTCAGATTGAGGAAAATCGCCGTTTGCAGCGCAATCGAGGGTTCGAACTGCTTGACTTTCAGGCGTCCGGCAGCTGCGCTGGCTTTCCAGTCCACCCGGCGCAGCGAATCGCTGGCCGTGTAGTCCCGCTTGCCGCGGATCCGGGATGTGTCCTCGAAAATGGGTTGGTGGTGGCGCAGCGTACCGATCGGGGAGCGGGAGGGCAGTTTGAGGTCGCTGATCGGGATGATGCGCGGATACACGGTGACAAAATCCTCGGCGCTCTCCCTTTCCTGGGAAT
>DATJPX010000024.1:0-17044 GCA_035506155.1 Anaerolineales bacterium | reverse complement strand
AAATCCTACCGTCTGGCCGAGCTCGACGACTACGGAGGCCTGCCGCGCAGCCGCTACCGGCACGCCGCCCCCTGGACCCTGCGGCTGCGGGCCCGGCTCTCCGCGCCCGATCTGCCGGGCACGTGGGGGTTCGGCCTCTGGAACGACCCGTTCGGGCTGAACCTGGGCCTGGGCGGCAAGCCCGGCCGCCTGCCGGCCCTCCCGCAGGCCGCCTGGTTCATGCACGCCTCCCTACCGAACTGGCTGTCCTTCCGGGACGCGCCCCTGCCGGGCTCGGACCGGGTCGTCCCGGCCAACGGCTTCCACGCCGGGACGTTCCGCTCGCCGAAGCTGCCGTCCTTGCTTCTTGCCCCCGCCCTGCTGGCGTTGCCGCTCTTCGAGCTCCCGCCGACCTCCCGCCTGCTGCGTCGCCTGGCCGGCCGGATGATCCGGCAGGACGGGGCCGCGATCGGGACGGACGTGACCGAATGGCACGAGTACGCCATCGCCTGGCTGGACAAAGGCTGCTTCTTTACCGTCGACGGGAAGGAAACCCTGGTCACCCCGACCGCCCCGCAGCCCCCGCTGGGGCTGGTCATCTGGATCGACAACCAGTTCGCCGCCTGGACGCCGGAGGGCCGGCTGGGCTACGGGACGCTGGAAAACCCGGCGGCCTGGATGGAGATCGAGAAAGTCGATGTAAGACAGGATTAAGCGTAGGGCCGGATATTCTCCGGCCCTACTTTATTACAGTCATCAGCATAAACTTAGGTCGACCAAAAACCAACCTTCTGGTTATTTCTGATTGAGTTTCATTCCATCCACACCGTCCGATCTTCGAAAGACGGCCGCTCCGCCGCTGGCGCTTCCATATCCGGATATCCAATATAAACAAAGCTGAGGAGTTCCTGGTCCGTCTCGAAACCCAGGAATTTCTTGACTTCCGGGTCGCGCGCCGCCGGGCCGGTCCGCCACATGGCGCCCAGACCTTCGGCATTGGCCGCGACCAGGATGTTTTCCACGGCCGCGGCGGTGGCGCAGATATTCTCGAGCGGCAACACCTTTGGCTCGGCTGGCTTATCCACCCCCACCGCGATCAGGACCGGGGCGCGCAGCGGCTTGGCCTTCTCGATCTCAAGAGCGGAATCCGGCAGCTCAGGATTAAGCTTCTTGAGCGACTCCGCCATGATCTTCCCGAGGGACTCGCGGGCCGCACCGGTCAGGACGACGAACCGCCAGGGCCGCACCCGGTAATGGTTGGGCGCCTGGACGGCGGCATTCAATAACTTTTCGATCAATTCGCGCGAGACCGGATCAGGCTTGACCTTGGCCACCGAGTGGCGGGTGAGAATGGCTTCCAGTGCATCCATAACCTTCCTCCTTACATAAAGAAGCCACTGAGTTCACACGTGTGCCTGCGGCACAGTACAGGCAGAGAACACGGAGTTTTTTCTCAGCGGTCTCTGTGCTCTCTGTGGCAAATGATTTACTCCACACCCTGTGTACGAAAGACCCAGTCCCAGACTGGCGAACTGACCCCGAAACGGGTGTACTCGTCCTTGTAGTGATGCTGCATGTGATAGCGCTTGAGGTACTTGGCGTAGCCCGAGCGCATCGGGAAATGGTGCGTGGCGTAATGGGTCAGGTCGTAGGCCAAATACCCGACCAGGAAACCCGATGTCAGCGGGGCGACCCACTGCGGCGACTTGAAGGCGACGCCCAGAATCAGGTAAAACAAACCCACAAAAACCAGCGCCAGCGGGATGCTGACCGGGAAGGGCATGACCAGGCGGGTCTTATCCTGCGGCTGGGCGTGATGGACGCCATGGAACAGGAAGAAGATGCGCTCCTGGCGCGGGCTGGTCGGTTTGTGATGGAACAGGAAGCGATGCAGGGTGTACTCGGCCAAGGTCCACAGAAACAACCCGGCGATGAAGCACAGCGGGATGAAGGCAAAGGAAATACCGGCCGGAATCTTCAAGATCGCGTAAACGAGCAGGAGCACGGCCACCGGCACCCACAGGACCAGAATGGTGACCGGGCTGATGTGGGTGAAGAATTCCAGGAAGTCGGATTGGAACAAACGGATCGATGCGGAGTCGCGGCTGGTGTCTATCGGTAAATGGCTCATACGAGTTCCTCCAGATTGATTGTACACCAGAAAAAGAGACCCGGTCCTCTCGAGGAACCGGGTCAAAAAAGTAGGGGCGGCCATTTGGTCGCCCCTACAGGGTTGCATCGACTACTTGTCTTCGGCAAGTTTCTTGCCGGCGTACTTGAGGGCGTAGTGCGCAGCCGCCAGGCGGGCGATCGGCACGCGGAAGGGCGAGCAGGAGACATAGTTGTTGCCGATCATGTGGCACCACTCGATCGACTCGGGGTCGCCGCCGTGCTCACCGCAGATGCCCACTTCCAGCTCGGGGCGGGTCTTGCGGCCATCGTTGACGGCCATCTGCATCAGCTTGCCCACGCCGCCACGGTCCAGGGTCTGGAACGGGTTCTTGGGCAGGATGCCTTCGGCGACATAGGTGACCAGGAAGTTGCGTTCGGCGTCGTCACGGCTGTACCCAAAGGTCATCTGGGTCAGGTCGTTCGTCCCGAAGGAGAAGAACTGGGCCAGCTTGGCCAGTTCGCCGGCGGTGACGGCGGCGCGCGGGATCTCGATCATGGTCCCGAACTTATAAGTGAACTTGACCTTCTTCTCGTCCATGACGGCCCCGGCGATGCGCTCGAGGCGGGGCTGGATCCATTCCAACTCCTTGATGGTGCCGGTGAGCGGAATCATGACCTCGGGGTGGACGACGATGCCGCGCTTGGTGCAGTCGGCGGCGGCCTCGAAGATGGCCCGGACCTGCATCTCGACGATCTCGGGCATGGCGATGCTCAGGCGGACACCGCGCAAGCCCATCATCGGGTTGGATTCGTGCAGGCCCTTGATGGCGACCAGCAGGTCTTCCTTTTCCTGCAGGCCCTTGGTCTCGCCCTTGACACGCATGGTGATGACCTCTTCGAGGAGTTTTTCCTCGTCGGGCATGAACTCATGCAGCGGTGGGTCGATCAGGCGGATGATGACCGGGTACCCGTTCATCGCCTCGAACAGGCCGTCAAAGTCCTTGCGCTGGGTCGGCAGAAGGAGGTCGAGCTGCTTGGTGCGCTCGGCGCTGGTCTCGGCCAGGATCATCTTCTGGACGATCGGCAGGCGCTCGGTCTCGAAGAACATGTGCTCGGTGCGGCACAGGCCGATGCCCTTGGCTCCGTAGGAGCGGGCGCGCTGGGCGTCCTTCGGGTAATCGGAGTTGGCCCAAACCTGGACGCCGGGGGCCTTGCGGCCATCCGGCAGGGTGCGGATGTCCTTGCGGGCAGCGATCTCATCCGCCCAGCCCAGGACGGTCAGCAGATCGGTCTGTTCCTCGATCTTGGCTTCCACGGTCGGGATCTTGCCAATGAAGACCTTCCCGGTGGTGCCGTCGACCGAAATGAACTCGCCTTCCTTGACGGTCTTGCCATCGGCTTCCATGACGCGCTTCTCGAGGTCGATCTTCATGGCGGAGGCGCCGACCACGCACGGGATGCCGAACTGGCGGGCGACCACGGCGGCGTGGGAGGAAGCTCCGCCTTCGCTGGTCAGCACGCCCTGGGAGGCGATCATGCCGTGCACGTCATCCGGTTTGGTGAAGGGGCGGACCATGATGACCTTCTGCTTCTCGTCCTTGGCCATCTTCTCAGCCTTGTCGGCGTCGAAGTAGACCTGGCCGACGGCTGCGCCCGGGGAGGCGTTGACGCCCTTGACGTAGTAGGAGCCGGACTTCTCGGCGGCTTTAAGGGCGGCATCGTCGAACTGCGGGTGGAGTAGGGTATCCACGTCGGAGAAGGAAACGCGCAGGACGGCATCTTCCTTGGAGATCAGGCCTTCGTTAGCCATGTCCATGGCGATCTTGATGGCGGCCTTGGCGGTGCGCTTGGCATTGCGGGTCTGGAGCATCCACAGTTTGCCGCGCTCGATGGTGAACTCGACGTCCTGCATGTCCTTGTAATGCTTCTCGAGCTTGGCCGTGATGTCCATGAACTGGTTGTAGGCTTCCGGCATCTTGGTGGAGAGCTGCTCGATCGGATCGGCGTTGCGGATGCCGGCCACGACGTCTTCGCCCTGGGCGTTCAGCAGATACTCGCCCATCATCTTCTTGTTGCCGGTGGAGGGATTGCGGGTGAAGGCCACGCCCGTGCCGGAGTCGTCGCCCATGTTGCCGAAGACCATGGTCACGATGTTGACTGCGGTGCCCAGGTCATCCGAGATGGCGGTCGCCTTGCGGTAATCCACGGCCTTTTTGCCCATCCAGGACTCGAACACTGCCTTGGTGGCCAGTTCCATCTGCTTGTAGACGTCCTGGGGGAAGTCATCCTTGATGTTCTTCTTGTAAACTTCCTTGAAGGTAACGACGAGGGCTTTCCAATCCTCGGCGGTCATCTCGGGATCGGCCTTGTAGCCCTTCTTGGTCTTGTACTCGGCCAGCGGGTGCTCGAAGACCTCATCGTCCAGGTTGAAGACGGTGGTGCCGAACATCTCGATCAGACGACGGTAGGAATCCCAGACGAAGCGGGGATTGTTGGTCAGCTTGATCATGCCTTCGACCACCTCATCGGTCAGGCCGATGTTGAGGATGGTGTTCATCATGCCGGGCATGGAGAATTTGGCGCCCGAACGGCAGGATACCAGGAGCGGATTGGTCGGATCGCCGAATTTCTTGCCGGCCTTCTTCTCGGTGACCTTAAGGGCCTTGAGCATCTGGTCCCACTGTCCTTCCGGGAACTTGCCGGTCTTGCGAAACTCGTTGCAGGCTTCGGTCGTCACGGTAAAGCCGGGTGGGACGGGAACACCCGCACGCGTCATGTCGGCCAGGCCGGAGCCCTTTCCGCCCAGCAGACCGCGTACGCCTTCCCAATTGCCGGCATACTTTTCTGCATCAGCGACTTCATCGAACAGATACACCCATTTCTTTGCCATATTGTCTCCTTACGAAGTTTAGAATGATAACAGGGATATTCCTGCGATTGGCATACCAACCCGCAATCTTACCACAATCTTCCCGGACCGCCAGACACCATTTTGTAAACCGTTTGCAAAGTATGGAGCATTCGTCTTGGTGATAATATAGCTTATGTCTGGAATCGACACACCTATGACTTTCAAAGTACTCACCATCGACGACGATCCCGCCATGACCGAGCTGTTAACCTTGTTGCTGAAAACGCGCGGTCTGGATGCCTTCATGGCCAACTCCGGCGAAGAGGGAATCCGCAGGATCCGGGAGATATCCCCAGACGTGGTCATTCTTGACCTGATGATGCCGGGCATGGACGGCTGGCAGGTATGCACCGAGGTGCGTTCCTTCAGCGACGTGCCGATCCTGATCCTGTCCGCCCTGGACAGCCCGGGTATGGTCGCCAGCGCCCTGGACGCCGGCGCAGACGATTACCTGGTCAAGCCGGTCCCGAGCGGCGTCCTGATCGCCCACCTGAACACCCTGATCCGGCGGGCGGCCAAGGAAGCCAACAAGAAAGATCCCTACGCGATGAGCACGGCCTCATTGCCGGCGTAATTATCCTCATCCCCCTCCCCCAGAGAAAGCGCGGGTTGACCCCCGCGCTTTCGGTTTTAAGCGCGGTAAAATAAAGGAAAACCAGGAGCCCTCCCATGCAGACCTGTTCCAAGTGCAACGCCTCTTCGCCCGATCAAGCCCAGCTTTGTGTCAACTGTCAATCCGATCTGCGCCAGTTTTCCGTGACTGCGGTATCCCTCAAGCGTATGCAGGAAAACCCGCGCATCCGGGCCATCCGGGTGACGGTCGCCGGGGACGCCTGCCCGCACTGCTACGAATTGATGAAGACCTATCCGAAAGACAAGGTTCCGCGCCTGCCACATACCGGCTGTTCGCACGAGAACGGCTGCCGCTGCTTCTACGAGCCGGTCCTGGA
Source organism: Anaerolineales bacterium (assembly GCA_035506155.1). Classification (GTDB taxonomy): domain Bacteria; phylum Chloroflexota; class Anaerolineae; order Anaerolineales; family Villigracilaceae; genus UBA877. The sequence goes on along the minus strand of DATJPX010000024.1, from coordinate 11,092 downwards.
AGAGACGGCCATCGTCGGGAAAGTGGCCGGATAATCCAGCACGAGCTTCCAGGGACGGACCGAATGGTCCGTCCTTTTTTATGGGATGGTGGCTAATGAATGCGGGGGTCCAGATCCAGCCTCCATGCCAGTGGTCTTGACAACCAGTGAAATCCGGGCGTATACTCGCAATTAGGATAGATTATGTCCGAATATCTGCTGAAATCAGACAATCTGTGCATGTGTCCGGGCCGAGGGGTCGGCTGCCCGGCTAGACATGTTCACGTCTAGCGGTCATCGCGGCAACGCGAACCGTACCCCTCGTCCACATCAGGTTTTTCGTGAACGATGGGACTTCATCCGCCGCCGACAGGTCCGGGAAGAACCCCGGACCTGTTTGTTATTCCCAGGAGGTCAAAATGCCCTGTGCCGGTCCAACGGTAACATTCCGCGATCTCGATTAGGCCAACGGCCTGTCCAACCATTTATCGATACAGCCAAAGGAGCATCTTATGAGTCCGCAATCCAACGATGGATATGCCACCCCCGAAGTCCTGGTCGACACCGAATGGGTCGCCGGACATATCAACGAACCGCACCAGCGCCTGGTGGAAGTCGATGTCGACCCTGCATCATACGGTGCCGGTCACATCCCCGGCGCGGTCGGTTGGAACTGGAAGACCGATACGCAGGACGTCCTGCGCCGCAACCTGCCAAATGCCGGGGCATTCGAAGCCCTGCTCGGTCGCTCGGGCATCACCCCCGAGACGACCGTCATCCTTTATGGCGACAGCAACAACTGGTTCGCCGCCTATGCCTACTGGATGCTGAAATACTACGGCCACGGGCCGGTCAGGCTGATCAACGGCGGACGGGTGAAGTGGATCGCCGAGAACCGCCCGATGACGGCCGAAGTGCCCAATTATCCCCCTGTCCAGTACAAGGCAAAGAAGCCCCAGGCAGACCTGCGGGCGCTGCGCGACCAGGTCTTGGAACGGGTCGGCAAGAAGGGCGCCGCCCTGGTGGACGTCCGTTCGCCGAAGGAATATTCGGGCGAGCTGCTCGCCCCCGAAAACCTGCCCCAGGAAGGCGCCCAACGCGGCGGACACATCGCCGGGGCCGTCAACGTCCCCTGGGCCCAGGCCGTCCGGGAGGACGGTACGTTCAAATCCGCTGAAGAGCTCAAGGCGCTTTACGCCGGAAAAGGTGTCACCCCCGACAAGGAAGTCATCGCCTACTGCCGGATCGGCGAACGCTCGGCCCACACCTGGTTCGTGCTCAAGAACCTGCTGGGCTACCCGCGCGTCCGCAATTACGACGGCTCCTGGACCGAATGGGGAAGCCTGATCGACGTGCCGATCGAGAGAGGGTAAAAGTCACCGGGGCGGCCATCCAGCCGCCCCGGTGACTTTATAGAACGATCTTCGCCAGCAATCGCAGCCCGTCCAGGTCGTCCAGGTCGAGCCACTGGAGCATGACCCGCTGGAGGCCGGCCTGTTCCAATTCGGCCAGCTGCGGCTGGATCTCCTCCGCCGCACCCACGATGATGCCACGCTTGCGCAGCTCTTCGACCGTCTGCTTGCGGGCCTCCAGGCCCTCGGCCAGTTCCTTCTTTGTCCGGTAGAAACGCAGGCCGGTCATCAGCGAGCGCCGCACGGACTTGGGCTCACGGCCTCCGTCTTCGAGCAGCTCGTCCAGGCGGGCGTTCAGGCGGGCAAATTCGCTGGCCGGCTGGAAGACCGCGTTCCACTCGGCGGCATACCTGGCGACCAAAGCCAGGGTCCGTTTTTCGCCGTTGCCGCCGATCAGGATCGGCGGCCCCCCTGGACGCGCCGGGCGCGGCAGGAGGGTTGCTTCGCGGAGCTGGAAGTATTTGCCATCCAACGTGACCGGCTGGTCGGAGTTCAGCAGTCCGGAGACGACTTCCAGTCCCTCCTCGAAACGGGAGAAGCGGGATTTCACATCCAGCAGGTCGAAACCGAACATCGTGTGCTCACGCTCCTGCCAGCCTGCCCCGAGGCCGAGGGTCAGGCGCCCGCTGGATAGGTCGTCCACCGCCGCGGCGATGCGGGCGGTCATGGCCGGATGCCGGTAGGAGACCGGTGAGACCAGCGGGCCGAATTCGATCCGCCGGGTATGGCTGGCCAGCCAAGCCAGGGAGGTCCACAGCTCGAGCGAGTCCTTGTCGGGCCCCTCAGCATTGGTGAAATGGTCCGAGCGGTATAGGCCGGCAAAACCCAGGTCCTCGACCGCGGCAGCCAGCCTCTGCCAGCGCGGCCAGGTCAGGCCGTTCTGGCCCTCGATCATGATGGCAATCTCAAGCATTCGACGCCTCCTTATCCAGGTAGGGGCGGACGCGTAGGTCCGCCCTTACGGTATGACCTCAAGTTGCGCCGTCTGTACCTCCGCCGAGCTGCCTCCGACCATGATCTCGAAGGCGCCCGGCTCGACGGCCTTTTCCATCTTTTCGTTTACATAGGACAGCTCGGCGACGCCGAGCGTAAATTCGACGAATTGCCTTTCGCCCGGCTGCAAGGTGATGCGCCGGAAGCCTTTCAACTGCTTGACCGGGCGGGTGACCATTTCCGCGGTCACATCGTGGACGTACAACTGAACCACCTCGTCGCCGGCCCGCTTCCCGGTGTTGGTCACCTCGACCCGGACGAGCGCCTGCCCATCCGGCGGGATCCGGGCCGGGGAAACCTGCAGGTTCTTGTATGCGAAGGTCGTATAGCTCAAGCCGTGCCCGAAGGGGAAGAGCGACCCGTTTCCAGCCAGCACATAGCTGCGCTGGACCGAGGGTTTGTGATTATAGAAGGCCGGAACCTGGCCGACCGAGCGCGGGAAGGTGATTGGCAGCCTGCCGCCCGGGTTGGTCTCGCCGAACAAGGCCTCGGCGAACGCTGTCCCGCCCTCCTGGCCCAAGTACCAGCCTTCGAAGAGGGCATTGGCGTGTTCCGCAAGCTCGTTGACCGAGAGCGGCCGGCCGTTGATCAGCAAGGCTACCGTCGGGACGCCCATGGCGAGCACGCCCCGGACCAGATCGTTCTGCCGGCCCGGCAGGTCGAGGCTGTCGCGGTCGCCCAGGTGGAGCTCGCTCCAGGCTTCCCGGCTGATCGATTCGGTCTCACCCAGGACGAGCAGGACGACGTCAGCCTTTTTGGCCTGCTTGAGGGCCTCGGCAAGCAGGCGGTCGTCTTCCACCGGATCCGGGGGATTGGTGGCATTCTCGTGCCAGCCGCGCCAGGCCTGCCCACCGAAATCGTCCGCGGTGATCTTGCAACCTTCGGCATGAATCACGTTCATCCTGCCGCCGGCCTTCTGGCGGATTCCCTCCAGGATGGTCACCCCGCGCCCCGGGTCGGCGCTGTAGCCGCCCAGATGCAAGCCGGCTGCGTTGGGTCCGATCACCGCCAGGGTTTTGATCTCTCCCGGGTCGAGCGGGAGCAGCCCGTCGTTCTTGAGCAGCACCAGGCTCTTGCGGGCCGCCTGAAGGGCCAGCTGGCGATGTTCGGAATCATTGGTAACCCGCTCTGCCTTGTCCGGGTCGGCGTACGGATGATCGAACAATCCGAGCAGGAACTTGGCCCGCAGGACCCGCTCGGCGGCCCTGTCCACCCAAGTCTCCGGGACCGCGCCGCTCCTGACCTGCTCGAGGAGCGTTCCGGAATAACAGGTGTCCAGCTCGAAATCGATTCCCGCCTTCAGGGCTTTACGGGTTGCTTCATCTTTCGAGGCTGCCACGTGGTGGAAGGTTTCGAGCATGGTAATGCCATTGCCGTCCGAGACGAGCAGGCCCGGGAAACCCCACTCCTGGCGCAGGACCTGGTCCAGCAGCCAGGGATGGATGTGGACCGGGATGCCGTTGATCTCGTTGTATGAGGCCATCACCGATCCGACCCCTGCCTCCTGAACGGCGGCCTGGAACGCCGCCAGGTAGTTTTCGCGCAGCTCCCCTTCGGCAAAGTTGGCCGGGGCGCAGTTCCGCCCGCCCTCCGGCTGCCCGTGGGCGGCGAAGTGCTTGGCCGTCGCCAGGACATGCTCCGGCCCGATCGGCAGCTCCCGCCCCTGCAGGCCGCGCACCGCCGCCACCCCAATCCGGGAGCCAAGGTAAGGATCCTCGCCGTAGGTCTCCTCGGTCCGGCCCCAGCGCGGCTCGCGCGCCAGGTCCAGGACGGGCGTCAGGGCCCAGTTCTCGCCGCGAGCGCGCATTTCCTGCGAGGCGGCCTCGAAGACCTGCTCGACCAAGTCGGGGTCCCAGGTGCTGGCCAGGCCGATCGCCTGCGGGAAGCTGGTGCTTCCGGCTGCCATCAACCCGTGCAAAGCTTCGTCGATGAAGAACGCCGGGATGCCCAGGCGGGTCTGCTCGCGCAGGTGCTTCTGGATGGCATTGGTCGCGACGGCCGTTTCCCGGGGCCCGATGTGCTGGCCGGGCCGGCCGAGGCCGCCGATCCCGTTGGCGAGGCGGCTGCGGGTGGACTCGTCGAGCTCGACCGTCTGGTCCGGGAGGACGTTGGTCTGCATGTGGAAGATCGTGAGCTGGGCGACTTTCTCCTCCAGGGTCATCCGGCCGAGCAGGTCGGACAGGCGTTCTTCGAGCGGTAATTTTGAATTACGGTAAAGGGCTTCGATAGTAGACGGCATGATTTCCTCAAAGAATATAGAATGAATGCTTCCCGGGAGATTGACCGGACCCCCATTTCCTTTTGCAAGTTCCACGACCCGCACAGGGATCGCTTACGCAGCAGCGTGAATGGGCTAATCCACCAGTTCCGGGAGGGCCACCCACTCCCCAGCCATCTGGGGATAAGAGAGCCCATCCTGCAGCGCCCCCGCCTGGACCAGGTGGGACACGGTCCGGCGGGCCAGCTCAGGCGGCCAGCCAAAGAGCTTGGTCACGTCCCGCACCTGGGCCGCCCCGACGGAGGCGAAATACAACCCGACCAGCTTCTGCCTGGCCTGCGCTTCGCCGATCAGACGGGACTTCTCGGCCAGCTCGGGCATATGGCGGGCGGTAATCTCGTAGCGGAAGGCGTACTTCCAGGCGCCCGCCTCGGCGATCCCGATCGGCATGATCTTGAAGTCCATCTGCAAGTCTTCGAGCGCCCGGTTGAAGACCGACTCCTTGGCATTCTGCAGGTGGGCTTCCTTGCGCAGGGAGATCGTATCCAGCGAGCCCTTGTCAAGCAGGGTTTCGTAGATTTGCCTGGCGGCCTGGGTGAGGCGGCCTTCCTCATACGCCAGGAGGTAATCATCCTCCGGAGAGCCGTAGTTCTCCGACAGGGCGTAGAAATACGGCGCCACTTCCAGCGAAATGAAGGTGGCCTTGCGGCGCAGGATCTTGGCGTAATACCAGATCTTCCTGCCGAGGGACTTGTCCTTCCAGTCCCAAGTGATGTTGCCGGAGTCGTCATGCTCGCTCGGGACCGGCCGGTCGCCGGCCACCGAGACCCACAGGGTCGGCAGGAGGATCCCCTTGATCGGCCAGAAATAGACGAAACCGCGCTCGTCGACGAACTTGACGGCGCCTTCGGGGGTCATGACGCGCGGGTGCGGAGATAGCCGGAAGGTCCGGGCGCGCAAGGCCTTGAGTTTTTCGAGTTGGATGGATGGCATGAGAAAAAATCGATCCTCAGGCGGACCTCGCCGCGGTTTCACGAAAGTATATCGGATTTTACCGCGGACGAGGTCGCGAATCGAGGTAAAGCGTGGATCGATCAGAAAGTGACCGGTAGGAGGTAGGTAAAGATCACCCAGGATACTCCCAGGGCCAGAAGGGTATTGAAGAGGGTTGCGATCAGGAAAACGGCGACCGGCTTCCAGCCCATCGACTTGAGCTCGGCAAAGGCGAACTCCAGGCCCATCGAAACGAAGGCCAGGGTGAACGCCCAATTTTTCAGGGCTTCCAAGACGGTGCCCTTGCCGCCGTCGATCAGGGCCAGCGGGCCGCCGTAAACCTGGCCGAGGGTGTACAAAATCGAAGCGACGATGAAGCCGAGGACGAACTTCGGGAAGCGGTCCCAGATCATCCGGGCGCTCGGCCGTTCACTGCCTTCCTTCTTGACGGCGAAATAAAGCGCCAGGAGGAACGCCACCACGCCGATCAGGGCGTTCTGGGTGTTCTTGACGATCGAGGCCATCTTCTGGGCCGCATCGCTGAAGATCGTCCCTGCCCCGACCACCGCAGCGGTCGTGTCGATATTGCCGCCGAACCAGGCCCCGGCCACCGCGTCCGTCAGGTGCATGGCCCGGGCTGCCAGCGGCGCCAGGACCATCAGCGGCAGGGCCACCAGGATGACCAGGGTGACCACGTAGGTCACCTGCTCCTTCTTGGCCTTGACCGAACCGGCCGCGGCGATGGCCGCCGACACCCCGCAGACCGAGAGGGCCGTCGACATGACGGCGCGCAGCTTGTCATCGATGCCGAAAACCCCGGCCAGCCAGTACGTAAAGAAGAACACGCTGGCAATCATGATCGGCGCCTGGAGCACCGCCCCGCCAGCGGCCGTGGCGAGCAGCTTCAGGTTGATACTCGTCCCGAGCAGGACCAGGCCGGTCTTCAGGAAGAATTCCATCCGGATGCCCGGGCGGATGAATTCGTGGCCCTTGAACGGGCGCAGGAGGAGGTTGCCAAGGATCCCCAGCAACGCCGCCCAGATCGGGTATTCGAGCACCTTCCCGGGGATGCCTAAGGGCAGGGTCAGGGCATAGACTTTGCGGGTGATCCACCAGGCCAGCAGGGAGAGCAGAACAGTCAGCAGCAAACCGGATGAGACACGAAGCCAATTCAAGCGAGAGGACGAATTCTTTTCAGCCATGCTGCCCTCCTAGAAAATGATGTTCAGGCCGTGTTTGCCCAAGATACCGATCACGGCCAGCAGGATAAGGATAAAAGCGACAATGACAGCCCACCAATCTTCGGATAAATGGAATTCGAATCGTTGTTTGGACATAATTTCTCCTCTCGATCATTCTACCACCCCGAATGAAAACCGAAACAATCCATGAGTGTTACAATTTCGTAAGGAGGAACCGGATATGAGCGATCGGGATGAGGAAATCCACGCCCTGAGCAGGTACCTGATCGATGAAATCATCCTGGCAGCCGGCCTAAAGAAGACCGCCGGGACGCGCCGGATATTCGATTTTTTCCTTCACAAGGTCACGGACCGCCTTTCGACGATCTGCGTCACCACCGACCGGATGATCGCCACGGACGGCTTCCCGGCCGCCACCGGCTGGATGGCGGGAAACTGGGTCCGGGAAGTGACCCGGCGCGGCGCCGGGACCATCCCGCCGGACGGCCCCCTGCTGGTCGTCTCGAACCACGCCGGGGCTTACGACGTCGTCGTCGCCCCCTCCCAGTTGGGTCGGCGGGACATCAAGATCATTGCCAGCGACACCCCTTTCTTCAAGAACCTGCCGAACGCCAGCCAGCACATGATCTATGCTTCCGCCGATCCGCGTGAGCGCATGGCCGCCGCCCGCCAGGGCATCCGCCATCTGCAAGCCGGCGGTAGCCTGCTCCTGTTCGGCACCGGCCTGATCGACCCGGACCCGGCCGTTTATCCCGGCCCCGAGAGCGCCATCCGGAACTGGTCGGCCTCGATCGACCTGTTCCTGCGCCAGGTGCCCGAGACCAAGGTGGTCGTCGCGATCCTGAGCGGGATCGTCCTGCCGCGCTGGGCCCATTCCCCGCTGACCTGGCTGCGGCGGGTGGACTGGCAGAAACGCCGCATCGCCGAGTACGGGCAGGTCATCGAGCAGCTTTTCTTCCCTGGACCGCCGAACATCACCCCCTCCATGTCCATTGCCCCGCCGGTCGATATGGAGACGCTCCGCCGCGAGAGCGGCTCCGACCGGGTCCTGCCGGCGGTCATCGCCCGCGGTGAAAGCCTGCTGGCCGAACACCTCGCCTGGATCAAAAAATAACCCATGGACACAGAGACCGAAAAACTCAGCCGCGCCCTGGTGGTCGAGATCACCGGGGCCGTCGGATTGCGCAATTCCAAGCTCGCCCAGCGCCTCTTCTGGCCGCTCTTCCGCCCGGTCACCGATCGCCTGGCCCGGATCGGCATGACCTTCGACCGGGACGAAACCCGGGTCGGCTATTCGGCCGCCATGGAAAACGCCCTGCAAATATTCATCCGCAAGGTCACCGCCCGGGGAAAGGAGAACATCCCTGCGAGCGGACCTCTGCTGGTGCTTTCCAACCACCCCGGCACGTACGACAGCCTGATCATTTCCTCCGAGCTGCGCAGAGACGACCTGTGCATCATCTCGGGCAACATTCCCTTCCTGAAGAGCCTGCCGCAGGCCTACAAGCACTTCTTCTTCATCTCGCTGGAGGACCAGAACGTGCGGACCGTGGCGGCCCGCCAGGCCATCCGTCACCTGAAGGCGGGCGGGGCCGTGCTGCTCTATGGGTTCGGCCACATCGACCCGGACCCGGCCGTGTACGACGACGCCCCCTCGATCATCGAAAAGTGGAGTCCCAGCATCGAGCTCTTCCTGAAGGTCGTCCCGGAGACCCGGGTGCTGGTGACGATCACCAGCCACGTCGTCTCGCCGAACTGGCGGAACAGCCTGCTCTACCACCTGCGGCGTGACCCGGTCGACCGGCGCAGGCTGGTCGAGTTCGGCCAGGTGATGACCCAGCTGCTCTTCCCGGGCACTTTCCGGCAATCCCCGCAGATCAGTTTTGCGCCGCCGGTCACGGCTGTGGAACTGCGCCGGGAAAGCGGTTCGGAGCGGGTCCTCCCGGCGATCATCGCCCGTGGCAAGGCTCTCCTGGAGGATCACTGCCGGGACATCCCGGAGTGCAACGGCTGAGCCGGCTGCATCTGGTAAACTATACAGGCTAGCGTTTAGGGACGGGGAGCAGGGTGCCAAATTATCCAACAAGGGAGAGGACCATGTTAATCGAGACAGGGAAATTCACCCGCGAGGCATTGGCCGGGAAGGTCGCCGTCGTGACCGGGGCCGGGGGCGGGATCGGGTACGAAGCCTGCCGGTCGCTGATCTGGCTGGGCGCCAGGACGGTCGTCGCCGAGATCAATAAAAAGAACGGGCAGGAATCCGTCCGCAAACTCAACGAGGAGTTCGGACCCGATTCCGCCCTCTTCGTCCAGACCGACGTGGGGGACGAGAAAAGCATCCGCAAGCTCTCTGTCGAGGCGGCCCGGCATTACGGACAGGTCGATATCGTCATCAACAACGCCACCATCGCCGCCCTGGGCGCCGTGGAGGACGTGCCGATCGAAACCTGGGACGAGAGCTATCGGGTCAACCTGCGCGGGCCGGTCCTTCTGGCGCGGGCTTTCGTCCCGGCAATGGTGGAGCGAAAATCCGGGGTCTTCGTCTGCGTCTCCTCGCTCGGGACGGCCTTCATGGGTCCCTACGAGGCGATGAAGGCCGCCCAGGTCCATCTCGGAACCACCCTGGACGCCGAGCTGGAGAACAGCGGCGTGTACGCGTTCACGATCGGGCCGGGCTTCGTCCCGACCGAGACGGCTCTATCGGCAGTGCCTAAACTGGCCGGCATGATGGGCATCCCGATGGACGAACTGCGCGTCATCCTCAAGCAACAGACCATCTCGGTCGAGGCGGCCGGAGCCGGTTTCGCCGCGGCGGTGGCCCTGGCAGGGCAGTTTCACGGCCAGGAGACTGCTTCGGTCGCCGCCCTGGTCGCCGCCGGGATCGACCTGCCAAAGGATGGGGATGCTGTCCAAGTCGCCTATACCAACGACGAATGCGACCAAATCCTGGCCATGACCGGTAAGGTCCTGGCCGTCCTGAAAGAACAGACCGGCGGCTGGAAGCAGCGCTCGGTCTTCGAGCAGCAGTGGCTGGTCCGCAGCTTCAAGAAATACGCCGGCATGACCGTGGAGGAGTGGCTCGAAACCCTCGAACGGCTGCAAGCCGCCGCCCAGGCCCATTCTGGCGACGGGATCGGGGCCGTCCGGGCGCCGGTCAGGGCGCTGGCGGAATATCACGCCTACATGTACGAGATGGGCAAGGGATTTATCAAGGATCCGGCCGAGCGCGAGAAGAATCTTGCCATCGTGCGCGGCTGGCAGGCAGATGCCGAGGAGCTGGAAAAATTGCTCAAGAAATGAGAAATCCCCCGGGACGGTATGGTTCCGGGGATTTGTTCTTCAGGGAGGAATTATGGAAATCCAAGGGAGGCGTTCCATCCTATTGAAGGGATATGATTACACCGCCGCGGGTGGATATTTCGTCACGATCATGGCATACCAGAGGGATTGCGTGTTTGGGGAAATCGAGGCAGGGGAGATGCATATCAATGCATTGGGGAGGATCGTCAAGGAATGTTGGCAAGCCATCCCGGACCATTTCCCGAATGCGGATGTGGACGAATTCGTGGTGATGCCGAATCATATCCACGGGATTATTTTCTTGCACTATGATATGGCCACGATGTCGACTGGAGGGGCGAGGCATGCTTCGCCCCTACCCGCGCGGGGAACGCCGTCACGGTCTTTGGGCGCGATTATCGGATCGTTCAAATCCTCCGTCACCCGCCGCGCCGGGAGGGAATTGAACCTGGCCAATCTCTGGCAACGGAACTATTACGAACATATTATCCGGGACCAACGCGATTACGAACGGATCACCGGGTACATCATCGAAACCCCCCGCAATTGGGAACACGATGAAGAAAACAATCACCCGGAGATTTGAAATCCTCGAGTGATTATCGGGTCGTTACCTTTTCCAGCAACTCCCGGTAATACGCATAATTCTCGAACGGGATGTCCGCCCGCACCCGTCCGTCCGCCAGGGGCACATAACCGCCCTGCGCCAGGAGCGGCGGAACCTTGTCCTCGATCTCCCGGCGGATGGCCTCCCGATCCTGGCGCAAGACGTCCAGGTCGATCCCCCCGATCAGGCGCAACTCCCGGCCGAACTCTGCCCGCAGCGAGCGGTAATCCATGGCAGCCGTGTTGACCTCGCATGCCCACAGGCAGCCGATGCCCGCCTCCAGCAGGACCGGGATTAGGGCGCGGGCGTTGGCGTACGTCCTCAGGATGACCACTTCCACCGAATGACGCCGCAGTACTTCCAAGATCGGGCTGTAACTAGAAAGAAC
>DATJPX010000023.1:0-29785 GCA_035506155.1 Anaerolineales bacterium | reverse complement strand
GTCCACTTCGTATGGAGCTTGGCTCGACGCGCCAATTCCATAGTACCGATCCATCCGATCGACGTAGATAGAACCCCAGGACCATTCTTTAGCGAAATCAGCCTCAAAGATTGGACCAATTCAATACCGCAAGGGGGTTCGATCGCCAAAATAGTGGTACCCCTGAGGTCCTGGTGCAATTGAGCCAGCAGATCGTCCAGGGCGCAGTGTGCTTAATGGATCTGGATGGCCAGCTTTGGGTATTGTGCAAGGACTCCTTCAGCTATAGTAGCTTCACGCAAAACTCACAGGTCTCATCGCCGCGCTGAATTGATTTGACAATTGTTACTTCAACTGGCCGCTCGAAAAGAGTCTCGAACATATGCGTCTGCCAACCGATTGAACAATTACAGTACTCACGTCTCCTATGTTCATGGCAGTATAAAGGGCACATGCACGCTTTCAGGTTGGTCCTTACTAGAATCTGCTCCCGTTCCTGATCGTATTCAAAATCCTCTCCCCACAGCTCGTGAAGAGCACCAAAGTATCCTTTTGGATTTCCTCTATGTTTTATTGGCAGCTCAGTAGCTGCGCAATTGCAGGCGCATGTTTTTCCCACACATTGTAAGGCTCGATTGAGTCCATCTTCTCCTAATTCTGCTTCTACGAATTCTAGCAAACGAGTATACCGGTGCTGCATGAAATCCTGATGCCAAGGCTCGGTTTTCAGTAATGCTTGTTTGCTCATCTGGCACTCCTTGAAGCGGACAAATCGACACGATTCTGAGATAGCTGGCCGCCTTGATTCGCCGTACGCGGTCCAAGGGTTTGGTTGATTCTCCCCGAAGAGCAGCAGCGGGGGAGGCAGTCAGGCCGGGGCGGAGCCGGCGTTGGGCGGCACTTTTCATCATGCCGTGTTTCCCTGGAAAATATAGTCCTGACTTGGTCACAAAGTTATCACCTTATCGGCTTTGATCTGTGCGTCGAGAATGTCCGCCATACTTCCGATGATGCCGACTCGGACCTTGTCTACAAGCCCAAAGAAGTTCAAACAAGTTGAACAGATAATCAGGCGAACACCTTTTTGTTCGATTTGGGAAAGGCGTTCGAGAAGGGGAGAGCCGTCGACGACTAATTTGACGCCTTCCGTGTAGAAGCAGATCGCCAAGGGTAACAAGTCATTTTCGATAAGGAGTTTTAGGTAGGTATCCAGGAGCTTATGTTGGAGTGCCACATTGGCGGCGCCCATTCCTTGCTTGGTAATCAGGAGAATTGTCTTGGAGAAGGATGAATCATTGGACATAATGAGCCTTTCGTGGTTTTAGAATACGATATTTGGCGCGCCGTCCAACAGTTTGGGTGATTCTCCCCTAAGGGGTCGCTTGCCGCCGGGACGGGCAGGTGGAGCCGCTGTAGGCGTATTTACACTGTATCAAACCATCTTTTCGAGAGCATACGATAGACGAGGATCGTAATCGATTTGAATCGGCGGAGTGCGAATCAGATGGCCGATTTATTCTTTTCCTTTTTTTCCAATATGACTGCACGGAAGATTCCCCAAACCGCGAAACCGATAAAGAGAAAAAGAGTGTCGAGAGTCTGCTGTAGCTGGTATTTGAGCAGAAAGACAACGATGAGCCCAACTGCCAGTTGGATGCTGCCCCATATCGAACTGGCCAGTTTTGGATACTTCCACATTCTGATCATGGGGTGGCTCGCCGTTTCGGAGAAACCATAGAAATGCAAAATGCTCATGTGAAAGCAAATCCCAGCAAAGAAGAAGAGAAGGCAGCGTCCGACAATTGTGATCATGTTCCATATTCCTTTTGGTATTGAAGAATCTCAGCGCCCAACGGTTTGGCTTCGCGCAGCATCCCCGCAGGGGATATCGGCGGACGGGGGGCGGGGAGTTATTAGGCCGCCCCTAACCTTGAACCGGAATATTATAGCGAAGATATTTCGGACCGTAAATCGCGATGAGTACCAACGCAGGCGCCAAAGTCAATACGCCCTGAATAACGAACGGTCATATTCCGCTGGCATCCGAGACTACTGTAAAGGTCGGCGTTATTCAATCGCAAACATTTTTCGTAATTTCCCTGGAAATCTGATTTATTGTTTCAGGCCGTTTTTGTAGACAACGCGCATTGTTATTCAGGATTGGCTTTTTGAGCCGCCTCGTAGACCATCCGCAACGGCACCCCATGGGTCTCCGCGGCTTTTTTGCAATCCTCGTATTCCGGAGCGCGTTTGAAGCTTCCATCCGGAAGGCGCGCCACCTTCACCCGCACGGGGCCATAAGGCGTCCCGACCGTTTCGCTATGCCGCTCCAGGCAGCGCCGCTCCACGGACCGGCGGCGCACGCCCAGGGTGCTGGTCTCGCGGAACAGGATCGCCTCGAGCGAATCCGCGTCGGTCGGGCGGCATAAGACCGATACCTGCGTGGCCGGCCGATTCTTTTTCATCTGGATGGGCGTGAAGAAGACGTCCAGGGCGCCGGCCGCCAGCAGTTTCTCCATGACGTAACCGTTGATCTCGGCGCTGTTGTCGTCCAGGTTGGTTTCGAGCAGCAGCAGCATCTCGACGCCTTCGCCGGTCTCCCCCAGCAGCAGGCGCAGGACGTTCGGGATGGGCAGGTCGCGCCCGCCCGCCCCGTAGCCCAGGCCGCTCAAGGTCATGGACGGGATCGGGCCGAACTCCTGGCAGACCGTCGTCAGGATCAGCGCGCCCGTGGGGGTAACCAGTTCCTTCTCGATCTCGCTGCCGTAGACAGGGACGCCTTTCAATAGAGCGATCGTGGCCGGCGCCGGCAGCGGGATCTGCCCATGCGCGCCGCGGACGAATCCCCGCCCGAGCGGCAGCGGGGAAGCGCAGGCTTTCTCCACGCCAAGGGCCTGCAACCCGACCAGCGCCCCGACCACGTCGACGATCGTATCGATCCCGCCGACCTCGTGCAAATGTACCCGTTCCACCGGCTCCCCATGGATGCCTGCCTCCACCTCGGCCAACCGGCGGAACATCCCGGCGGCCTGGTCCTGGATCGGGACCGGCAGCCTGCTCTTCCGCAGCAGCGCATCGATGTCGGCCAGGTGACGGCCGTGGGAATGGCCCTGGCCGGGATGCGGTTCGTGCACGACCACGTCCAGCTTGGTGGCACCGAAGCCGTTCTTGCTGACCTTTTTCGTTTCGAGCGTGAATTCGTCCCCCAGGTCCAGAGCAGACAGGCGCTCGCGCAAAGTCTCCAATGGCAGGCCGGCGTCCAGCAGGGCGCCCAGGATCATGTCGCCGGAGGCCCCGGCCAGACAGTCGAAGTAGGCAATCTTCATCGGGAATCCTTTGGCTTTCCCATTTGCAGGATGCGGTAGGCCACCACGCCGGCGCCGAAGCCGTTGTCGATGTTGACCACCGACACGCCCGTGGCGCACGAATTGAGCATGGCCAGCAGGGCCGCCAGGCCGTTGAAGCTGGCCCCATAGCCCACGCTGGTCGGCACGCCCACCACCGGGCAACTGACCAGGCCGCCCACCACGCTGGTCAGGGCGCCTTCCATCCCGGCCACGCTGATGACCACGGCTGCCTTCCCGATCAAGTCCAGCCGGTCGAACAGACGATGGATGCCGGCCACGCCCACGTCGTAGGCGCGTTCGACCCGGGCGCCGAAGAATTCCAGGGTCTGGGCGGCTTCCTCGGCCACCGGCAGGTCGGCGGTCCCGCCGGTCACCACCAGGGCGTACGGGGCGTCCGCCGGCTGGGGCGGCAATTCCGCCCGAGCCAGGGTCACCAGCCGGGAGAGCGGATCGTAGTGCGCCGCGGGCAGTTCTGCGAGGATCGTCCCAGCCATTTCCGGGCCGAGGCGCGTCCCCAGGATGCGCTCGTGGTGCTCCCAAAGTTTTTTCAGGATGGCTGTGGCGTGCTCGACGGTCTTGCCCTGACAGAAAACCACCTCCGGCATGCCATTGCGCAGCGCCCGATGGAGATCCAACTGGGCAAAGCCGAGGTCCTCGTACGGAAGGCTGCGCAGCCGTTCGAAGGCCTGCTCCACCGAGGCGTCGCCTTGCCGGACGGCTTCCAGCAATTCGCGCAGTTTTTCCGGATCCATCAGGGACGGGCCTCCCCGGCCGGGCGTTGGAGCGCATCGTTCATGCTGCCGCTGCGGAAGCCGGCCAGGTCGAACGTGACGTACAAGTAGCCAAAGGACTTCAGCGCGGCGACGATGGACTCGCGCTGGCTCAGTAAGACCTGGAAGTCGACCGGCTCGGCCTCGATGCGCGCCAGCGCGCCGTGATGGCGCACGCGCAACTGGCGCAGGCCGAGTCCGTGCAGCAGCGCCTCGGCCCGTTCGACCTGGGCAAGCGCCTCGAGCGTGATGGTCGTCCCGTACGGGATGCGCGAGGAGAGACAGGCCGCAGCGGGCTTGTCCCAGTTGGGCAGGCCGAGCGCTTGGGCCAGCTGGCGGACCTCGGCCTTGCTGAATCCGGCCTCCAGCAAGGGACTGCGGACGGCATAATCCCGCGCCGCCTGGCGCCCGGGGCGGAAATCGCCGGTGTCGTCGGCGTTGGTGCCGTCGACGATCGTCCGGAAGCCGTGCGAATTGGCATACTCGCTCAGCTTGCCATAGGTCTCCGTTTTGCAGAAGAAACAGCGGTTAGGGGTGTTGGCAAGATATTCGGGGTCGGAAGTCTCGTCCGAGTGGATCAGCACATGCCGGACGCCGATCTGCCGGGCAATCCGTTCCGCCTCATCCCGCTCGGCCGCCGGCAGGCTGGCGGAGACGGCGGTCAGGGCGACGACCCGGTCCCCGAGCAGGTCGTGGGCGACCTTGAGCACCAAGCTGCTGTCCGTCCCGCCGGAATAGGCCACGACGACGCTGCCGATGTCCGCCAGGATCTGCTTGAGTTGGTCATATTTTGGGTTCTGCATTTGGGATACTCCGAATCACAGTCTACCGATAGCGAAAGCCTAGTGTACCGTAGTGAGAAGGAATGTCAAGGGAATCGAGACGCCGCTTGGACACCGGCTTTCATGCGCCCTCGGCGGAACGGGACCGGCTTTCGAGTCAATTGGCTGTCGACAGGGTCTTCTCGCGATATTCCTTCGGCGTGACCCCCGACCATTTCTTGAAGGCTTTGCGGAAAACGCTCGGCTCGGAGAATCCCAGCAGGTACGTGATCTGTTCGACGCTGTAATTCTCGCGCAGATATTGCTGGGCCAGCCGATGCCGGACG
Source organism: Anaerolineales bacterium (assembly GCA_035506155.1). Lineage (GTDB taxonomy): Bacteria > Chloroflexota > Anaerolineae > Anaerolineales > Villigracilaceae > UBA877. The sequence continues at coordinate 24,581 of DATJPX010000023.1, read as the reverse complement.
TCACGCAGCAGGTCGGAGAAGACCACCCCTTCCTCTTCCAGGCGGTGCTGCAAGGTCCGGACGCTGACGGACATCTCCCGGGCGACCTTTTGGATCGACATGCTTTCATCGTCCAGGTGGGAAAGCAGAATATGGGTAACGGCCTGGCTGGTCTCGTCCTTGCGATCCAGCTCGGCCAGGAAAGCCTGGGCATATTGTTCGAACTGCGCCAGGAGGACCGGATTGGCCAGTCGAATCGGCGTATTCAGGCTGCGAGGATCGATGGTCATCGAGTTCTCTTTGCAGCCGAACAGGACCGGACAATGAAAGATGCGCTCATACTCCGCTCGAGACTCGGGTTCCGGGTAGATGAAAGTCACCTCCAGCGGATGCAAGTCGGCCCCGGTCAGGGTACGCATGATGCGGATGGTGCTGGAGAAGGTTGCCTCGAAGCAGTGGCGGGACATCTTTGGGGCATGCGGCGGGGTGAAGAAAATCGCCTTGGCTTTGAAAAAATGCATTTCGCCGCGCGCTTCGATCAATTCGCCGATGATGCGCGCATAGCGGCCGGATTTTTCGAACGCTTCCCCGAGGGTCTTGCAGTTCATCATCAGATAGCCCAGGATCGACCAACTGCCCGGTTCGGCAAATTCTCCCATGTGCAGGCCGAAGTAGGGGTCGTGGACATATTCGGCGGCGGAATCCTGAATGTATAGATACGTCTCGACGGGGATACGGGCGTCGAAGGCATGGATCTCGGCCGGGTCGAGGCCGATGGTGCGCAGGAAAGTGTCGATATCCACGTGGAGCGAGTCCAGATAGAGAAACATCTGGGCCAGCACGGTGGTGGAAACGCTGATCGCGGCGGGGGAGTGTTCTGGTTCCATGGGGATAATCATACCTGGTCCGATAGGGTTGTCAATCTAGATTACGTTAACGTTTGCATAAAGTATCACATTTTTGGCAGGAAATATCATAGCCTCTTTTCATGCACTTGGCTATGATTACTCTGACAAAAATTGTGTTGTTCGCAAGGAGAGTTGCCATGGAAAAAACACTCATACCATCGAAAGGGTCCTCCAGGCTCGGCGGCGTGACCGCGCTGATCCTGCTCGGCTATACCCTGGCGACCATGGCTTTTGTCTTCGGCCTGGGCGGGCAGCCTGCGTCTGTCCAGGGGATCTTCGATATGCTGCACGCCAACCGGCTGGCAGGGATCCTGCGGCTGGACGCGCTGACCACCCTGGTCATGCCTCTATATTATTTGCTCTTCTTGAGCCTGTATCTGACCCTGCGGAAGGACCGGCCGTTGATCTCCTTAATCTTTCTCCTGCTCGGCTGCGCGGGATTGACGTTGTTCCTGTCCGCTCCATCGTTCTTCTCCTGGCTGGCGCTCAGTGACAAGTACGCCATGACGACCGACCCGGCACAGAAGTCCCTGCTCCTGGCCGCCGGGGAAGGCGTGCTGGCATCCGATCTCTGGCACGGCTCCAGTGCTTTCGTGGGAGGAATTTTACTCCAAGTAAGCACGCTGCTGGCTTCGCTGGCCATGCTGCGCAGTCATTCCTTCGGCAAGTGGACCGCCTGGGTGGGTGTGGCCACCCACAGTCTGGACCTGTTACACATCCTGGTCATGCCATTCCTGCCCGCTTTCGGGGCGATCCTGATGGCAGTCGGCGGGACGCTCTACCTGCTTTGGTTCCCACTTCTGGCGAGTGATTTCCTCCGTCTGGCGCGGAAGGAAATAGAGTGAAAACGACCGTCCTCCCATTAATACTGAATCGGCATACCCGGCTGTACGTCACCATCCAGGGCATCCTGGGCGGCGTGATCGCCATGGTCCACGGGTTGGCCGAGGTGCTGCAGGGCAACCGCCCCACCGGCGGGAACTGGCTGGTCTCCATCGGCGCGTTCACGCTGATCCACAATTATCGGACGACCGGGGTCGCCACCCTCCTGGTCGGCCTGGCCCTGCTGGCCTGGACAGTCGGCTGGATCCAGGCCCGGCACGGCGCGGCGATCTTCCTGGGCATTGCCATCGTACTCTTCCTGGTCGGGGGCGGCGTGGCGCAGGTGCTCTTCTTCCTGATCGCCTGGGCGGTCGCAACGCAGATCCGCAGCCCGCTGGACTGGTGGCGGGACCATCTGCCTGAGCGGACCAACGCATGGTTGGCGGGAAGCTGGCCGTGGGCCTTCGGGCTGGGATACTTCTTCCTCGCCGTGGGCATCCTGATCTGGCTGATCTGGACTCCGCCCAGCGCGGCGTACAAAAATTCGATTGCACAGTATAGCTGCTGGGCCTGCCTGTCGGTCGGCGTGCTCTTCCAGCTCCTGACGATCGTCGCCGGATTCGCCCGCGATCTCCGGCAAAAGGAAAGATGACCCATGGCTGAAGAACTCCCCCGCCCCACCCGCTCGCCCTGGAAGCCGCTCTACGTGACCGGTGCGGTCGCCGCCTTGCTGGCCGTCTTCGTCTTCCGGCGCAACCTGAGCGCCGAGTTGCTCGGCCTGCGGCAACTGGGCATCCAGAGTTTCGGCATGGCGAACGTACCGACCGGGATGCCGGTCCACGCGGCGGACTGGTTCGCCCTCTTCCAGCACAGCCCGTACGTCGGCCTGATCCTGCTCAACGTCTTCGACCTGGTCGAATATGCCCTGGTGGGGCTGATGTTCCTGGCGGTCGGAGCGGCGCTCTGGAATACCCGCCGAAGCGCCGTCCTGGTCGCGACGGTCTGCGGACTGGCCGGGATCATCGTTTATTTTGCCTCGAACCAGGCCTTCGCCATGCTGTCGCTCAGCCGGCAATATGCCAGCGCTGCCGGCGAGGCCCAACGGACGAGTCTCCTGGCGGCGGGCGAGATGGCGCTGGCGGTCAACAATCCCGGCGCGTTGACGCAAGGCACGGGGATTTACGTCTGCATGCTGCTCGTCCCTCTGGCGGGATTGATCCTTTCGATCGCCATGCTGACGGGCAAGGTCTTCAACCGGGCGACGGCCGTGACCGGCATTTTGGCCAATGCCCTCATCCTGGGCTATTTTCCGGCCCTGGCGTTCGCGCCGGCGCTGTTGATCCTGCCCTTCGTGCTCTCGGCGCCGCTGCGCGTCGCCTGGTATTTCCTGGTGGCTTTGAAATTATTCCAACTTGCAAAGGATGCAAAAACACAATGAGAAAAGCAACCCGAATCGTCGCCCTGTGCCTCGGCATACTGGCCGGACTAGCCGGGCTGGAACACGGCTATTTCGAGACCCTGCAAGGCAGCGCCCGCCCCGCCGGCTGGATGTTCCCCTCCTGGGGGCCGCTGCAGTGCGACCCCGCCAAAGTCTGGCACGCCTGCGAGCCGGCCATGAGCCTGGTGCCGAATTTCCTGGTCACCGGGATCCTGACGATCCTTCTCAGCCTGGTCATCGTGGCCTGGTCGGTCGCCTTCGTCCAACGCCGGAACGGCGGCTGGACCCTGCTCGTGCTCGCGCTTGCCCAACTCCTGCTCGGCGGCGGGTTCTTCCCGCCCCTGATCGGGATCGTCGGCGCGGCCGCAGGCATCCAGATCAACAAGTCGTTTGCCAAGGCTCCAGCCAGCGTGACCCGCTTCGCCGCCCGGTTGTGGCCCTGGCCGCTGGTCATCCTGACAGCCTGGCTGCTGGGCCAATTCCCGCTCGGAGCCATTGCCAACGATTTCATGAAAAGCATCGTCGGCTGGGGTCTGCTGCTGATTGTGGTCACATTGCCGCTCTCGCTTTGGTCCGCCTCCGCTCACGATGCAGTGAAAGCGGCTGAATAGGAGGAACCATGGTGTCGAAATTCGTCCTTCCGGGAATCCTACTGGCCCTGACGCTCGCCTTCGGCCTGTGGCTGAGCCTGGCCGGGAAACCGTACAATAGTCTGCTTTTCAACGTGCATAAATTGATCGCCCTGGCAGCTGTGGTCGTCGTCGGCGTCCTGGTTTACCGGGAGTTCAGGGCCGCCCCGCCCGCTACACTGGTCGTCGCCTTGCTGGTCCTGGCAGGGATATGTGTCATCGCGTTGTTCGCCACAGGGGCGATCATGAGCATCGGTACGGGCAATTACCAACTGATCCTGACGATCCATCGTATCGCCCTGGTCCTGCTGCCAATCGCCTTGATCGGGATGGGCTACTTCCTCACGAAAGGAAAAGTGGTATGAAATACAAGAGCATCGTTGCTACCCGCCGCGGCGGTCCCGACGTTTTGGAGATTCGTGAAAATGAGCTGCGCGACCCGGGAGCCGGCGAGGTCCGCATCAAGGTCCTGGCCACCGCCGTCGGCCGGACGGATATCAACTACCGGTATGGGCTGTCGCCCTTCTCGCCGAAGGTCCCCTTTGTCCCCGGTTATGAGATCGTCGGGGCGGTCGACGCCCTCGGCGCAGGAGTCAGCCGCGTCGCAGTCGGCGAGCGGGTCGCCGCGTTGACCAGCTACGGCGGATATACCGAAGTGATCTACCTGAAGCAGGAACATCTCGTGCCGGTCCCGGCCGGGCTGGATCCGGCGGAGGCCGCCACGCTGGTGCTGAACTACGTCTCGGCCTACCAGATGCTGCACCGGGTTGCCAAGGCGGCGGCCGGGAACACAGCCCTGGTGATCGGGGCAAGCGGCGGGGTCGGCACCGCCCTGCTGGAACTCGGCCGCCTGGCCGATCTCAAGATGTATGGAACGGCTTCGGCGAGCAAGCACAAACTGGTGACCGATCTGGGCGCTGCGCCCATCGACTATCGCAGCCGGGATTTCGTCGAAGCGGTCCGCCAGGCCGAACCGGACGGGGTCGACTTCGTCTTCGACGGTATGGGCGGCGAGGCCAGCGACCGCGGTCTGAAAGCTCTGCGGCGCGGCGGCAAGCTGGTGACATATGCCGCACCGGTCGGTTTCTGGAAATTGCTGGGTGGTATATTCAAACTGATCGGGGCCAACCTGCGGCCACAGGTCCACACGGTGGCAAGCTACGGCATCACGGCCCTCTACCTGCAGGACAAGCGACCGTTTATGGAAGACCTGCCGCGCCTGTTCGACCTGCTGGCGGCAGGAAAGATTCATCCAGTCATTTCGGCCCGCCTGCCCCTGCTGGAGGCGCGCCGCGCCAACGAGATGCTCGAAGCCGGGCAGGTGGCCGGGAACCTGGTCCTGGTCTGCCCCGAATCGTGATCTGCATTTTTGGACAAACATGGAGAGAACAACGATGAATCAATCGAAGATCCTCGTCACTTACGCCTCCCGCACCGGCTGGACCGTCGGCGTGGCGGAAGCCATCGGAAAAGTCCTTGCCGAAGGCGGGGCGACCGTTGCAGTGCGACCGATGCAGGAAGTAGGTGACCTCTCGTCCTATGATGCCGTTGTCGCCGGCAGCGCCATCCAGAACAACCAGTGGCTGGCGGAGGCCGTGCAGTTCGTCCAAACGCACCGGGCCGAGCTTTCCAGCAAGCCCTTCGCGGCTTTCCTGGTCTGCCTCACCCTGGCAATGCGCAACGGCGAGAGCTATCGCCCGATGGTGAACGAATTCATGGCGCCCATCCGGGCGCTGGTGCGGCCGGTCAGCGAGGGTTGTTTCGCCGGCGGGCTGGAGATCCGGCGCATCCCGTCGGCAGTCAAACGCTTCAATTTCCGCCTGAGTGTCCTGTTCGGGATTTGGAAGGAAGGCGACCACCGCGACTGGGCGGCCATCCAGGCCTGGGCACGTGACCTGCGCCACAAACTTGCTGCGTAGGAATTCGCCTTACAGACGATAGAGAGTACCAATGCTCATCATCCAACCGATCCTTTTCTTCATTTCCGGGATTCTGCTGAACATGGGCCTGGTCTTTTTCATCCCCTTCGGATTGTTCGTGGGCGGAGTCGTTTCAAGCGACCGGGGAAGCGGATGACTTCTTCAAGTGCAAGGTGTACGCCAGTCGCCTGCCAAAAAATCCATTTTCTTTAAATCCAGCCGCCTCGGCCAGTTGAACGACCGCTTCGCGGCGCTGGAAATGCGGATCGAAGATCACCTCGGTCACGGATAGGATACCGTCGGGTTTCAGCGCCGCGGCGAGTTCCCGCATGGCACCTGCCTGGTCAGGAATCTCTCCCAGCACGGTGACCAGCACGGCCCGGTCGAATTCCCCGGACGGCAGTTTTTCCTCCCCTAATCCAGCTTGTAAAAATTGAACATTCTTCACCCCCGCTGCAGCGACTCTCTCACGGGCGCGTTGCAGCATCCCGGCCTGGATATCGACGGCGAGGACTTGTCCATCGGGGCCGGCTGCCCTGGCCAGGGGCACGGTCAACCGTCCCGGGCCGCAGCCCGCGTCCAGGGCTTTCATCCCCGGCCGCAGGTCCAGCAGGCCGACGATCACGGCAGCCCGGTTGGTCTTCGTGAATGGATTGTCCAGCTCCACCAGCCAGCGCAGCCAGACCGGGCAGGGCAGTTCCCTGCGGCGGGAGGACAGGCGCCAGATCCACCACACCAAGATTCCCACCAATACGATCCCCGCGATCGCCAGGACAAGTTTCGACATCATAGCCTCCAATAGCGGCCCACCGCTGATCTAGATATCAGTGGATTCTATCAGAAAGTGACAGACGAACTGCCTGAAAGACTGTCCATCCTCCCCTGGATAACCTGATTTTTATCGTCCATTAAAAAATCATTAACCATGTCGCAAAGAACCATTAACCGACAGCTCCTACAATCTGCTCATACAAATTCATAGCAAAGGAGAAGGTTCGATGTCATCCAATCAGTTCAGCACGAAATTCGTTGCGATTGTTCTCTTAGCGGTATTGGTCCTGACCGCTTGCGGAACCGCTCAAACGAGCGCCCCGTCCACCCCCGAAAGCAGCCTGCCTACCGCCACGGCCGGCAACCAGTCAATTCCCAATACCGGTTCCGTGGATTGGAGCACCGTCTCGTCCGTCGCCGCGGGCGGTGGGATGGACGCCCTGGTCGCCGCTGCCCAGGCAGAAGGCAACCTGACCGTCATCACCCTGCCACGCACCTGGTGCGATTATGGCGAGATGATGGACAAATTCAGCGCCAAGTACGGCATCAAGATCCAGGATGTCAACCCGGATGGCGGCTCTGCCGATGAAGTCCAGGCCATCAAGGACAATATGCAGAACAAGGGCCCGCAGGCCCCGGATGTGCTCGACATCGGGGCTGCCTACGGTCCGCTCGCTTCCGGCCAGAACCCCTCCGGCCCGAACCTGCTTGCCCCCTACAAAGTCGCCACCTGGGACACCATCAAGGGCAACAATGATGCCTCCGGCCTGTACTATGTCGATTATTACGGCGTCATGTCCTTCGAAATCAACACCGATGTGGTCAAGAACGTCCCCCAGACCTGGTCGGACCTGCTCAAGCCCGAGTACAAGGGCCAGGTTGGCCTGCCAGGCGACCCGCGCGCTTCGAACGAAGCCGCTCAGTCCATCTACGCCGCAGCCATCAACAACGGCGGTACGCTGGATAACATCCAGCCCGGCCTTGATTTCATGAAGCAACTCGCCAAATCCGGCAACCTGCTGCCACTCATCGCCGACTCCGGCGTGATCGCCAAGGGCGAGACCCCCGTCTCCATCCACTGGAGCTTCAACGCCCTGGCCGACAAGCAGACCTTCAACGGCAACCCCAACATCCAGGTCGTCTACCCGACCGGCACCCCCTGGGGCGGGTACTACTACCAGGCCATCAGCGCCTATGCTCCGCATCCTGCCGCCGCCCGCTTGTGGGAAGAGTACGTCTACTCGGATGAGGGCCAGACCCTCCTGGCCAAGGGCTTCTGCATTCCGGCCCGCTTCGGCGACCTGACCTCCCGCAACGTCATCTCCGCGGACATCCTGAACGCCCTGCCGTCGTCCGATATGTTCGCCAAGGCCGTCATTCCCAGCATCGACCAACTCAGCACCGCCCGCGCCGCCATCAAGGACCAGTGGGACTCGGTCGTCGGCCTGGACATCAAGAACTGACCGAAAGAATCCAATATTCCAATCATGAAGGCGTGGCCCGGGAAACCCGGGCCACGCATCCCCTTTATTTATGGCTGAAATCACCGCAAACCCCGAATCCGTGAAAGTCGTCAAAAAGGTCCGCGTTGCCCCGGCCGTGCAGAACTGGCTGGGCGTCCTGCCTTTCTTCCTGTTCGTCATCGTCTTTCTCATCCTGCCCTCCACCAACCTGTTCGCCGGGGCCTTCCAGGACCAGCAGGGCCACTTCACCTTGAACAACGTCAAGGTGATCCTGGACCCGTTCGTGCTCAAGTCTTACCTCGTCAGCCTGCAGGTAAGCGTGATCACCTCCCTGCTTGGCGGGGTGATGGGGTTCTTTATTGCCTATGCCATCACGATCGGACGCGCCCCGCGCTGGATGCGGGCCGTGCTGATGAGCTTCTCAGGACTGGCAGCTAATTTTGGCGGCGTGCCGCTGGCATTTGCCTTCATCGCCACGCTGGGACATACCGGCTTCCTGACCGGCATCCTGAAGCACATCTGCTTCCCGGCCGCCGGGGGAGCGCAGACCTGCCCGTTCGACATATACAATGCCGGGTTCAACCTGTACAGCGTTACCGGGCTGACGCTGACCTACCTGTATTTCCAGTTCCCGCTGATGGTTCTGACCATCGCGCCGGCCCTGGAGGGACTGAAGCGCGAGTGGCGGGAGGCTTCCCAGAACCTCGGCGGGAATACCTTCCACTACTGGTGGCATGTGGCCCTGCCTATCCTGTGGCCGTCCATCCTGGGCTCCTCCATCCTGTTGTTCGCCAGCGCCTTCGGCGCCTATGCCACGGCGCAGGCCCTGACCGGCGGGACCATCTACCTGGTCACGATCATGATCGGGGCCCAGATTCGCGGGGACGTGTTGAACAATCCCAACGAGGGCTATGCCCTGGCAATCGGTATGGTGGTCGTCATGGCCGTCTGCATCGTCGTCTATTCCCTGCTGCAGCGCCGCACGACCAGGTGGCTGAAATCATGAAGACCAGGAAGCTTAACCTCTGGGCCCTGTTCTGGGCGATCGTGGGATTGCTGTACTTCTTCGTGCCCCTGTATGGGACCCTGGACTTTTCCCTGCGCATGGAACGCGGCAGATTGAGCCTCAAGGCCTACCAGGTGGTGCTCTCCGACCCGCAATTCCTGGCCAGCTTCCGCTACTCGGCCACCATGGGACTGATCACCGTGGCCGTCAGCATCCTGCTCTTCCTGCCGACCGTATACTGGCTGCACCTGAAACTCCCCCAGGCCCGGCCGATCGTCGAGATCCTCACTACCCTGCCGTTCATCATCCCGGTGATCGTCTTCGTCTTTGGGCTGATCCGGACCTTTTCGGGTCCGCCGTTCCACCTTACGGAAAGCGCCTTCACGACCGACATCCTGATCACAGCCGGCTACGTGGTCCTCTCCATGCCCTACATGTACCGATCGATCGATATCGGCATGCGGACCATCGACGTGCGCGGCCTGACCGAGGCCGCCCAGAGCCTGGGCTCCAACTGGTTCCAGATCCTGTTCAACGTCATCCTGCCGAATTTGCGCGGGGCGGTGCTCGGGGGAGCGTTGATCTCCTTTGCCCTGGTGATCGGCGAACTGATCCTGGGCGATTTCCTGGTGCGTCCTGCCCTGGGACCCTACATGGTCCAGGTGGGCCGGGACGCGGCGTATGAACCCGCCGCCATGGCGATGCTTTCCTGGGGATTGACCTGGATCTGCCTGATCTTGATCCAATTCGCCGGACGCGGCAGAGGCAGCGCCCCACAGCTGACCGGCCGCTGAGATACAAGCGAGGTAGAAATGGCTTATTTGGAGTTGACTAACATCCACAAGTCCTTCGTCGGGACGCGCGCCGTCCAGGATTTTAACCTGGGCGCGGAACAGGGCGAGTTCGTTTCATTCCTCGGCCCGAGCGGCTGCGGAAAGACGACCACCCTGCGCATGGTCGCCGGCTTCGAGCTGCCGACATCCGGCAGGATCACCCTCGACGGCCGGGATATGACCAATATTCCTCCCAACAAACGCAATGTCGGGATGGTTTTTCAATCTTACGCGCTCTTTCCAAATATGACGGTGGCCGACAACATCGCCTATGGATTGCGCATCGCCGGGAAACCCAAAGCCGAGATCAAGCAGCGGGTCAAGGAAATGCTGGCGCTGATCCACATGGAGGAATTCGGCAGCCGCTATCCCTTCCAGTTATCCGGCGGACAGCAACAGCGGGTGGCCCTGGCGCGCGCCCTGGCCATCCAGCCGCGCGTCCTGCTTCTGGACGAGCCGCTTTCGGCGCTGGACGCCAAGATTCGCCTGGAATTGCGCCAGGAGATCCGCCGCATCCAGCAGCAGCTTGCCATTACCACCATTTACGTCACCCACGATCAGGAGGAAGCCCTCTCACTCTCCGACCGGGTGGTGGTGATGAACGAGGGCAAGGCCGAGCAGATCGGCACACCCTCCCAGATCTACAACTATCCCAAGACCGAATTCGTGGCCAAATTCGTCGGCCAGATCAACCTGCTGCCGGTGGAGGTCGTCGACCGGGAACAGGGCCTGGTCAGGATCGGCCAGCAGCTCGTGCGAGCCGGGCAGACGGTCGACCACCTGAACGGTCACAAGGTCCGGCTGGCGGTGCGCCCCGAGGAGCTGAACCCGGGCTATCTCGAGAATGCCAACAACCTGACCGGGAAGGTGGAGGCGGTTACCTATCTCGGCTCCATCGTGCGGGTGCGCGTGGATGTGGAAGGGAATCCCGTCTCCCTGGATATGTTCAACGAACGGAAACTCGCCATTCCCAATGTCGGGAGCCAGTTCACGGTCACGTTTCCTGAGGAAGCCTGCTGGCTTTTGTAGCCGAATTCGCAGATTGGGGCTCGCAGCATCTGCCAGCCAGGTCCGTCTGGAGGCGGAGGCAGCCCTCCGAAAATCCATCCCACCACTGCAAAGGTCCCAGAAAATGAAATCGATCTTCGCCTGGAAAGACAAAGCCCTCTTCACCCCCGGTCCCCTCACCACGAGCGCAACGGTAAAGCAGGCCATGCTGCGCGACATGGGATCGCGCGACCCGGAGTTCATTCAAGTGGTCCGGGAGATTCGCCAGGAATTGGTCCTGCTGGCCGCCGACGGCGACGAATATACGGCCGTCCTGATGCAGGGCAGCGGCACGTTCAGCATCGAAGCGGTGCTCTCATCTGTCATCCCGCCGGACGGCAAATTGTTGATCCTGATCAACGGCGCTTACGGCGAACGTATGCTCAAGATCGCCAATGTCCACCATATCCCGGCCATGGTCCAAAAATTCCCGGAAAGCACCTATCCGGATGCCAAGTCGCTCGGGCGGGCCCTGGACGAGGATGCCTCCATCACCCATGTGGCCGTCGTGCACTGTGAGACCACGACTGGCATTTTGAACCCGGTCGCCGAATATGGAAAGATCATCCGGGACCATAAGCTCGTCTACATCGTGGACGCCATGAGCAGTTTCGGCGCCTATCCCATCGACCTGAAAGCCGCCGGGATCGACTTCCTGGTCTCCTCCTCGAACAAGTGCATCGAAGGCGTGCCCGGTTTCTCCTTCGTGGTATGCCGCAAGGACAAATTGCAGGCAACGCGCGGTTTCGCCCGGAGTCTCAGCCTGGACCTGCTGGCGCAGTGGGAGGGTCTAGAAGGGGATGGCCAGTTCCGCTTTACGCCGCCCACCCACGCCCTGCTGGCCTTCCGGCAGGCCTTGCGTGAGCTGGAGATCGAAGGCGGGGTCACCGGCCGGGCCGAGCGCTATCAGCGCAATTACGAGCTGACCATGGAGGGCATGCAAGCGCTGGGTTTCCTGCCCTATCTCGAGAAGGATCAGCAGAGTCACGTCATTTCCTCGTTCTACTATCCCGATACCCCGCTCTTCGACTTCAAGGAGTTCTACCAACGCTTGAGCGAACGCGGCCACATCATCTACCCCGGGAAGTTGAGTCAGGCGGATTGTTTCCGAATCGGCCACATCGGCCGGCTCGGACCGGCGGATGTCCAGGCGCTCCTGGCTGCCATCCAGGCGACCCTGGTGGATATGGGCGTGGAACTGCCGGAAAAGGTCAGGTGACCGATGGATTTCGCCTCTCGACGCAGCGACAGCGGACCGCTGAACGCGGTCATCCTGGATTGGGCCGGCACCACGGTGGATTTCGGTTCCTTTGCCCCGACCGCCGTCTTCATCCGCCTGCTGGAAAGCGAAAACGTGACGATCACCGCCGAGGACGCCCGCTCGGGGATGGGCTTGATGAAAAAGGATCACCTGCGCATGATCCTCTCCCGGCCGGCGGTCGTCCAGGCCTGGAAGGACGTCCATGGGCAGGCCCCGGCAGACGCGGACGTCGACCGGCTGTTCGACCGTTTCGTCGGCATGCAACTGGCTGTGCTCGCATCCTACGCCGACCCGATCCCCGGCCTGCTCGAAACCATCGAGACCCTGCGGGCGCGCAAGATCAAGATCGGCTCCACCACCGGGTACACCCGCCAGATGATGGAGGTGCTCCTGCCGGAAGCGCACAAACGCGGCTACACCCCGGATTGCCTGGTCTGCCCCGATGAAGTCCCCGCCGGCCGGCCGTTCCCGTGGATGTGTTACGAGAACGCCATCCGCATGGGCGTCTTCCCGATGGAATCGATGGTCAAGGTCGGTGACACCCCGGTCGACATGGAGGAAGGCCTGAACGCCGGCATGTGGACGGTCGGCCTGACCCTGACCGGGAACCTGCTCGGCATGAACCAGATGGAGGTGCAAGGGTTGTCCGACCAGCAGCGCAGAGAGAGCGCCGAGCGGATCGGGAAACAGTTGACCCAGGCCGGGGCGCACCTGGTCATCGAAGGGATCTGGGACCTCCCGGCCGCCTTGGACGAGATCCAGGCCCGGATCAGGCACGGGGAACGGCCATAACCTGGAAGGAAACGATCCTTGACGCTTGCGCCGTTAGCCATCTTCGACCTGGACTTCACTTTGCTGGAAGGGGACAGCGAAGCGATCTGGAGTCGTTTCCTGTATGAGCAGCATGTTGTCGATAAAGCTTTCCTGCACCGCATCAATGCCTTTTATCGGGACTACGAAGCCGGCCGGCTGGATTTTACCGCCTACCAGGCCTTTCTGCTACACCCCTTGGTGGAACAAAGCCCAAGGATACTCCAACGTCTGCGGAAATCGTACCTGCATAGGATTGTCGATCGGCTACGCCCCAAGATGATCTGGCAGGTGGATCGTTTCAAGGAACTCGGCTATACCCTGGTGCTCATCACGGCCACCAATCATTTCCTGGCTGAACCGATCGCCGAGTTGCTTGGATTTCGGAACCTGATCTGCACGCATATCAAAATGCGCGGCGAGGAATTCACCCATGAGTTGGACGGCATTCCTGCTTTTCAGGATGGGAAGATTCGCCTGCTCGAAAACTGGATGGACAGGGAGCGGAAGACGCTTTTGGGCAGTTGGGGGTTCAGCGACTCATACAACGACCTGCCCCTGCTCAATCGGGTCGAGCACCCGGTGGCCGTCTGTCCCGACGGTCAATTACGCAGGTATGCGGCCAGCCGGGGGTGGGAAATTCTGACCATTTAAGGGCAAAATCATTAACCAAACCATAAACTTCCCATAATTTATCCTTCAAATGCGCTTAACTCCCCGGGTTTACACTCGACGTATGTTCTTTAGAGGTGACCATGGGAAAAGTTGATTTGCATATTCACACCATTTACAGTTGGGACGGAACTTGCTCGGTCCCGGCGGTCCTGAAACAGGCCGCCCACATCGCCCGCCTGGACGTGATCGCCATCACCGACCACGACGAAATTGCCGGGGCGTTGGTAGCGGAAAAGCTGGCCGCCCAGTATGGGATCGAAGTCATCCCGGGCAGCGAGATCTCGACCGCCGACGGACATCTCATCGCCCTGTTCATCCGGGAAAAGATTCCCGCCGGGCTCTCCCTGGCCGAAACTGTCCTGAAAGTCGGGGAACAAGGCGGGTTGTGCATCGCCGCCCATCCGACGGCGCGCGGCTCCTCCAGCCTGAGCGGACAAACGATCCGGGAGACGCTACGGGACCCCCGGGTGGCGCGCATCCTGGTGGGGATCGAGATCTTCAATGCCGGCATCGTCCACCGCAAAGGCAACAAACATGCCCAGGCTTTGGCGCGCACCCTGCCTGTTGCGCCGATCGGCAGCAGCGACTCGCACCTGATCTGGACGATCGGCAAGGGGAACACCGAGTTCGCCGGTCGCACGGCAGCCGATTTCCGGCGCGCCCTGGAATCCAGAACCACGACCGTGCGGATTGGAAAAGAAGTCTCCCCCGTCGGCCTGATCCTCGGTTGGGTGCGCGGCTTCCTGCTGCGCAAGGCTGGCTGGGTCGAATGCAATTTCCGCCCGGAGGAACCGGTGACGCTGGGGAAAATAACTTCGGCATCCCTGGCGGCGACGCTTTCCCTGGGAGATTGACTGCCGGCCCCGCGGTCCCTTCGAACCGACTGCCCTTCGAGTCCCACAAGCCAACTTGTTTACACACCATTAACGCCGCTTTCGAGTGACGTTAATGTTGGGCTGCTTTAATGAAATTGATCGGTGCATTTTGACGTTCCAAAATATTCAGGGAGATGGTCCGAGAGCCATGCAAAAGATCGCCGCCATCGATACCGGTTCGAATGCCATCCGCCTCATCGTCGCCAACCTGGACGACAACTGGCGGGTGGAGCCAATCGAAAGCATCCGCATGCCCGTCCGGTTGGGGCAGGATGTTTTCACGAACGGGTTCCTCGAAGAATCCACCATCCGCCAGACGGTTGAAGCGTTCCTGCAATTCCGCCGGATCATCGACGATTTCGGCGTCTCCAAGCTGCGGGCGGTCGCGACGTGCGCGTTGCGGGAGGCGAAGAACAGGGAGGTCCTGATCGACCGGATCGCCCACAACGCCGGGATCGAGCTCGAGGTGATCAGCGGCGAAGAGGAAGCCCGTCTGGTCCACCTCGCGATCAGTTCCGCTTCGGACCTGAGCGGGAAACGCGCCCTGCTGGTCGACATCGGCGGCGGCAGCGTCGAAATCTCCGTCACCAGGAATGGCAATATCCTTTCTTCGAACAGCTACAACCTGGGCACGGTCCGGCTGCTGCAAAAACTCCCCGCCAAGAGCGCCAGCCTTCCTCCGCAGACGCTGGCCCAGCTCCTGTGCGACTCCGTCGAGGCCTCCCGCCGGCGGATCGAAGCGGAAATCGGCGCGGAGAAGGTCGACGTGTGCATCGGCACCGGCGGGAACGTCGAGGAGATCGGGAAGCTCCGCCAGAAGCTCTTCAAACAGGACGACGACCGTTCGATCACCTCCGACGAATTGGATCGTCTGGTCGAACACCTGAGCCGGATGAACGTGCGGACGCGCATCCGCAAGCTGAAATTGCGCCCCGACCGCGCCGACGTCATCCTGCCGGCGGCCATCGTCCTGCGCCTGATCGCCGAGATCGCCCATTCCGAGGAGATCCTTATCCCGAACGTGGGGCTGAAGAACGGGCTCCTGCTGGACCTGGCCAAGAACATGGCCGAGGAGATGCACCTCCCCAACCGGGACCAGGTGTGGGAATCCGCCGTTCGCATCGGGCAGAAATACCACTGCGACCTGGAACACGGCTCGCTTGTGGCGAAGCTGGCGGGATGCCTGTTCGACCAGGCCGGTCAACTGCACTTTTTGGACGGCGAGGAACGCCTGATCCTGGAGATCGGCGCCCTGCTCCACGACGTCGGTCATTTCATCGGCACGGTCGACCACGACCAGCACGGCTATTACCTGTTGAAGGCCAACCACCTGATCGGATTGAGCGATCGCCAGCAGGAGATGGTCGCCAGCCTGGTCCGGTACCATCGCAAAGGCTCCCCATATCAAGACGAAGCGGCCTCCCGCCTGCTTTCGGCGCGCGACCGCCTGATCGTCACGAAATTGTGCGCCTTCCTGCGCCTGGCAGACGCGTTGGATTCCAGCCACCTCCAACGCGTCGACACTGCCCGGTTCATCCAGCGCAAGTCCGCCTGGCTGCTCCACGTGGACGGCCGTGACGATCTTACGCTGGAAAAATGGACCGCATTGAAGCGCGGCAGCCTGTTCCAGGAAATCTTCGGCGTGGCGTTGGAATTGGAAGAGTGACCGGTTCCGGCCGACCGTCCCTTCGCCGGAGGACCCATCGATGAACGACAAACGAACCTCCCTGATTTTGGAAGCCTTGGACAAGCGTTGGAACGATTATCACGCCATCCTGAAACTCTGCCGGCGTGAAGCGACCAAGGAGGCGGTTCACGATCTGCGCGTGGCGACCCGCCGGTTGATCACCCTGATCGAACTGCTGCGTGTGCTCGCTCCGCATCCACGCCTGCAAAAACTGCACAAGGATTTCAAGGATCAACTGGATAGTTTCGAGGGGTTGCGCGATACGCAGGTCATGGTGGTCGAGATCTCCGAGGCGCTGGAGGAACTCCCCCAGGCCGAACCGTTCCTGAGATACCTGATGAAACGGGAAAAGCGCCTGCTCGGCGTCGCCGGAAAGCAAATCCACCAGACCAAACCCGGGAATTTGATCAAACGGGTCAGCGCCGTCCGCAAATCCATGGTCAAGCTTTCGGCCAGCCAGGCGGAGCTGGATCGGTTGGTATTGGATACCGTCGACGATGCCTTCAGCCTGGTCATGCACCGCGTCGGATTGCTCGACCGGGCCCAGCCGCCGACGGTCCATCGCCTGCGCATCGTTTTTCGGAAATTCCGCTACCTGATGGAAATCGTCCATCCGATCGTCAGCGACTACCCGGCGGACAACCTGGCCCGGATGCATGAATTCCAGGGCTGGATGGGGGACATCCAGGACATCGAGATCCTGCTGAGCTGCCTGGGTGAATTCGTCGAGAAGGAACCCGCCTTCGACCCGCTGCCGGTCAGCCAATACTTCGAAGAACGGCACGCAGAGGCAATCGATCTCTTTTTCCAGAACGCGGCGAAGGTCAAATCGTTCTGGCGCGCCTCCCCTACCGCCCGCTTCCCGTGGAACAGACCGCCTCGCCGGAAAGCGCCCCCCAAGCCCGCACCGGGCATTCTGCCAGGCGAGATGCTCCCCGGGCCGGCCTCGCCGCCCATGGTCCCGGAAAAAGGGGGGACGACATGAAGCTGTACCTCCTGCGGCACGCCAACGCGGCCGAACGCAACGCCGGCGAATATCCTGACGACAGCCTGCGTCCGCTGACCAGCGCCGGATGCCGGAAGATGACCCGCATCGCCCGCGCCCTGGAGAAGATGGACCTGAAAGTCGACCTTATTCTTTCCAGCCCGTTCCTGCGCGCAAGAGAGACGGCCGAGATCGCCAGGAAAACGCTCCAACTGGACCGGGATCAATTGGTCCTGACGGATCGCCTGCTCCCATCCGGCAGCGCCAAACGCCTGATCGAAGAGATCCGGGGAAAGTATCCCCTCGACAATCTCCTCCTGGTCGGCCACGAGCCGGACCTGAGCGAACTCGTCTCCCTGCTGCTCATGGGAGAGCCATCCCCTTTGATCACCCTGAAAAAGGGCGGGATATGCTGTCTCTCGGTGGACGAGCTCGTCGCCGGGAAATGCGCCACGCTCGAATGGCTGATCAACCCCGCCCAATTGGGCCCGCAATGACACATCACTCGATGAATGACCAAATCCTTCCTAGGGACGCCGGATGAATCCTGACCTCGCCCTTGCCGCTCCAGAAACCGCCCCGATCTTTTTGAACCGCGAATTGAGCCTGCTGGACTTCCAAGCGCGCATCCTCGAAGAAGCCCTGGATGAGAAGAATCCGCTGCTCGAGCGGGTCAAATTCCTCTCGATCTTCGGTTCCAACATGGATGAATTCTTCATGGTGCGCGTGTCGGGCATTCGTAAACAGGTCGACGCCAGCATTCAGGAAATCTCCCCGGACGGGCTGACGCCGCGCGAGCAGCTTGCCCTGATCCGCAAGCACGCCCTGGAGCTCTACAAAACCGCCCAGCATTGCTGTCAGGAGGGCTTGCTCCCCCAGCTCGAACAGGCCGGCATTCACATCCTGGATTACAAGAAGATGAGCGATGCCCAGCGCAGCAAAGCCGACGATTATTTCTGCAACGTCGTCTACCCGATCCTCACGCCGCTGGCGCTCGATCCTGGCCACCCATTCCCACACATCTCCAACCTCAGCCTCAACCTGGCCATCGTTATCCGGGACAAGAAGGGGATGGAAAAGTTCGCCCGGCTCAAGGTCCCGGCCACGCTGCCGCCGCTGCTGCCGGTCAAACGCTCCTCGGGCGGGGCGCGCAAGGACGGGACGGTGGCCCGCCACCATTATTTTGTCTGGCTGGACCAGGTCATCATCGCCAACCTGGGACTGCTCTTTCCCGGCATGGAAGTGCTCGAGGCTTACCCCTTCCGCATCATCCGCGACGCCGACATCGAGATCCAGGAATTGGAAGCCGAAGACCTGCTCGAATCGATGCAGCAGAGCATCCGCAAGCGGAAATTCGGTTCGGTGGTCATGGTCGCGATCCACGAGAACATGCCGCGCGCCGTCCGTGGGCTGTTGATCGAGAACCTCGAGATCAAGAACTCCGACGTCTACACGCTCAACGGGCAGTTGGACCTGGCCAGCCTCTTCCAGGTCTATACCAGTGTGGAGCGATTCGACCTGAAATTCCCGTCGTACAAACCGGTCGTCCCCAAACCGCTGCGGAACGTCAGCCTGGCAGGCGAGTTCTTCGACGCCATCCGCGAGGAGAACATCCTGCTCCATCACCCGTATGACTCGTTCAACCCGGTGATCGATTTCCTGAACGCCGCGGCGCGTGACCCGCATGTCCTGGCGATCAAGCAAACCCTCTACCGGGTTGGGCAGAATTCCCCCATCGTGGAAGCCTTGCTGGAAGCGTCCGAACGCGGCAAGCAGGTGGCCGTGCTGGTCGAGCTCAAGGCGCGTTTCGACGAAGAGAGCAACATCGGCTGGGCCCGGACGCTCGAGCAGGCCGGCGTCCACGTGGTCTACGGCGTGGTCGGCCTGAAGACCCACAGCAAGACCGGCCTGGTCGTGCGCAAGGAAGGTGACGGCATCCGCCGCTACCTTCATCTTGCCACGGGAAACTACAACTCGATCACGGCCAACATCTACGAAGACATCGGCCTGTTCACCTGCGACGAGACCCTGGCCGCAGACGTGACCGACCTGTTCAACTACCTGACCGGCTACTCGATCATGCAGGACTACCGCAAGCTGCTGGTCGCGCCGGTGAACCTGCGCCAACGCCTGGAAGCACTCATCCGCAAGGAGATCGAACACGTCAAGGACGGCCGGGAGGGCCGCATCATCATCAAAGTCAATTCGGTCGTGGACCAGCCGGTGGTCCAGCTCCTGTATGAAGCCTCCCAGGCCGGGGTCAAGATCGACCTGTTGGTGCGCGGCATGTGCTGCCTGGTCCCCGGCGTGGAGAAGCTGAGCGAGAACATCCGGGTAATCAGCGTGGTGGGACGCTTCCTGGAACACAGTCGCATCTTCTATTTCCACAACGACGGGAAGGAACAAGTCTATCTGGGCAGCGCCGACTTGATGACCCGCAACCTGAGCTACCGCGTTGAAACCGTCTTCCCAATCGAAGACGAGAAGCACATCCGCTACCTGCGCGACCACGTCCTGGAATCCTATCTCAAGGACAACCGCAGCACCCGCGTCATGCAGCCGGACGGCTCCTACCTGCGCAGCCAGCCAGCCGATGAGGATGGCACGCTGGACGTGCAGACCTGGTTGATGCAGCACCCGCACGGGAAATTATCCTGAATGAAAGAAGAGGAGAATATCATCCAATGAAACCGAAATATGTCCTGCCTCTGATCGCCAACGTCCTCTGGCTCTTCGTCGGTGGGATCCTGGCCTTCTGGATCGGGAAAGGCGACCTGCCCTGGCTGATCGTGGGCATCCTGATCTTCGTCATCGGCAGCATCGGCATCAATCAAGCTATCTTCGATGCCCGGAAGAAGCACTAGCCATCAACTGGCCAGGACCGCGCGATGACCAGGCCCCTGTCCGATCCCGAAGTCGCACCGGCGAGCCTGCCCAGCCTGGCCTCTCTGAGCGACGCACTCATTGGAGAGGTCGTCAAGGCATTCGGCGTCCGCCGCTCGCCTCGGACGCTGCGTCTCTTTCGCCCGTTCTTCCACAGAGCGACGGACCGCCTGGCCGCCCTGGGATTGAACTTCGACACAGCCGTGGCGGAAGCCGGGCCGGCCGCCGCGGCGCGGGACCTGCTGGCAGAGTTCTGCCATCCAGTCCGGGCATCCGGCGCGGAGAACATTCCTCTCGAGGGACCCACTCTCATCGTTTCCAACCATCCCGGGACCTACGACAGTCTGGCCTTATTTTCCCAGGTCGCTCGACCGGACTTAC
Source organism: Anaerolineales bacterium (assembly GCA_035506155.1). GTDB lineage: Bacteria > Chloroflexota > Anaerolineae > Anaerolineales > Villigracilaceae > UBA877. Next base: position 4,209 of record DATJPX010000023.1, on the reverse strand, counting down.
GCTTCATCTCCAGTTCCATCCCTTTCGTGAAGGCGCTACCGCACGCCAGCCAGCGCTTTATCTATGTCACCATCGACGCGCACGCGCGCACGGCGGGGGTACGGCAAGCATTGCGCCACCTTCAGAATGGCGGCAGCGTGGCCCTCTTCGGTTCCGGCCACATCGATCCCGACCCGGCGGTTTACGATCCACAGGATAGCCTGGCCCACATCCAGGGATGGTGGCCCAGCGTCGAGTTCCTGTTGAACAAAGCGCCTTCCACCAACCTGGTGATCAGCATGGTCAGCCAGGTCGTTTCCCCGCGCTGGGCGCGTCACCCGATCACCTGGCTGCGCCGCAAAGGCGTCGACCGGCGGCGACTGGCCGAATTAGGTCAACTCATCCAGCAGCTGCTGGTTCCTGGACTGCTCGCTTCCTCGCCCTGCATCAGCTTCTCGGGACCTTATCCGGTCGGGCTCCTTCGCCAGGAATCCGGGCCGGGACCGTTGATGCCGTCCATCCTCCTCCACGCCGCCGACCTTCTCCAGCGGCACCTGACGGAGTTCGATGCCGGCAATTTCCGTCCAATCACCCTGCACATCGATTCTGCGCAATTGTTTACCAGAATTTAACCGATTATTCGATGTCGCTTAACACTGGGGGGTTAAGATAATGCTGGCCTGACCCGCCATCTGATCGTCGGCCAACCCGGGCATTTTCATCGAGGCATGCGACATGACCACCAATCTCCTCTTCATTTGTGGCTCGCTCAACCAAACCACCCAAATGCACCAGATCGCCGCGCAACTGGCGGATTACCGCTGCTATTTCACCCCGTTTTATGCGGATGGCATCGAAGACTTCGCCGCCCAGAAAGGCTGGCTGAACTCCACGGTCCTGGGCGGACGGCACATGCTGGATACCCGGGCCTACCTGGACGAACACCAATTGCCGGTGGACTTCCGGGGGGAGCGACGACCGTACGACCTGGTGGTGACCTGCTCCGACCTGATCGTCCCGCGCAATATCCGCAGGAAGCGCGTGGTGTTGGTTCAGGAGGGCATGACGATCCCGGAAGGGCCTGTATATCATCTGGTCAAGGCCCTGCGCTTCCTGCCGCGCTACCTGGCCAACACCGCCGCATCCGGCCTTTCCGATAATTACGACCTGTTCTGTGTCGCCTCGGAAGGCTATCGGGAACTGTTCATCCGCAAAGGCGTCCGGCCGGAAAAGATCGCCGTGACGGGCATCCCCAACTATGACAATCTGGCCGACAACTTCAATAATTCGTTCCCTTTCCGCGACTATGTCCTGGTGGCTACATCGGCCAACCGGGAAAGCATGCAAAGAGAAGACCGGATGACTTTCCTAAAACGCTGTGCGCAGATCGCTGACGGACGCCCGATAATCTTCAAACTGCATCCGCTGGAGAAATTCGAGCGCGCTTCCCGGGAAATCGCCCGGATCGCGCCGGAAGCGTTGGTCCTGCACCGCGGCAATGTCAACCACATGATCGCCAATGCCAGCACCGTCATCACCCAAAAATCGACGTGCACCTTCGTGGCGCTCGCGCTGGAGAAGGAAGTCTACTCTCAATTGGATCTGGACGAATTGCATCGTCTGATGCCGCTCCAAAACAAGAGCGACTCGGCGCGGCGGATCGCCAACCTCTGCCGGCGAGTCCTGCATACCCCCTTGCCCTTGCTCGAGACGTTGCGAGCGGTATCCCGCAGTCGGGCGAAATCCCCGGCCTGGTCCAGGCGCATGCCCAAGGGGCGCTGGGAAACACCGAATCCATAATCTCATAATCGAGATGGAACCTATCATTTGCATGACGGATGAGAGAACAATGCCCCCTACTCCAATACAACCCCTCCCCACCGGTATCACACGCATCCCAGTTTGTATCGGGGACCTCCCCAATAGCGATTATAAAGTCACCGTCGATACGACCACGTTCGACGTGGTAAAGGTCATGAGGGATGACGAAGGGATTCCCGGGGTGATGATCTTTCGCGGCAACAAGCTCGTCAGCGCCATCCCGCGCTTGCGCCTGTTCGAGCGCCTGGGCCAGCTCTACGGCGTGGACCTTTTCATCCGCAAGCCGATTCACGTCCTGCAGGAAAATATCCATTCGGAAGCCTTCGAACTTTTCGATTTCATCCGCATCAACGATGCCGTCCAGTTGGCTTTGGGCCGCCCTCCACATACGGTCTACGATCCGATCATAGCCGTTTCAGAGAACGGAGGAAGGCGATTGCTGGATATGCATACCCTGTTGATCGCGCAATCCCAGATCATCACGAATACGCAGAATGTGGTGACCAGCCTGGATCGCGTCGCCCGGACGTTGTCGAAAGGGGCGAATTTTCTCGAAAATCTTTATTACGCCATCAATACGCTGGGACAGAACGTCCCCTACCACGGAGCGGCGATCTTCCTGCATCAAAACCACATTCTTGAACTCATCGCCGGCAGCGGTTTCTACCATGCGCCGAGCAGAAGCGAATCTGACAAAAAGATCATCCAAAGCACCACATACAAGACGATGTTGCACGTTCGTCACGCCATCGCCATCGACGATGTCGACATGGTCCCGGATTGGGAATACATGTCGGACCTTGGCAAGATGCGTTGCTGGCTGGGTGTCCCGCTCTACACCGGGCACAAATTCTTCGGCCTGATCTCGATCGCCCGCCAAAGCCGGACCCCGTTCCGTAAGGACGAGCTGGATATCGCTGAAGCGTTCGCCAGGCACATTTCCAAAGCGCTTGAGGAAGAATACATCACCGGAAGGAATGCCTGTACGCCCAACGGGATCAATGTGGAAGCAATCACCCTGCTCAAAAAGGGCAACAATTTCATCGTCTAGCGAAGGGCGGTCCGAGTCGATTGGCAAGCCGGCGGACTGTTCCATGTTCCTGTGGATTTTCCGGATACAAACCGGCCTTCGCAATGCGAAGGCTGGTCTTTGGGCAAATATTCTGGCAAATCAACGGGTTTCGAACAAAAAGGCCATCTCTCTGGCGAGGGTCTTGAGAAACTGCTGGAGGCAAAGGATTCGAACATCTATCGACTGATCCAAAGGCGGTCGCCTGTATTTCCATAGTGTCTCTACAGTTATTGGCCCCCAGATGTGGTGGTAAATTAGATGTCTAATCTAGCATATCTGGGGGTTCTGTGCATTCCGAGCAATTTCGGTCTCATTTTGCCTGCGACCGGCCTGCAACGCTCAAAACGAAGTCTTCGATGTTTTCCGCAGCTTCCACCTGGGATAGGGCCATCAAATGGCCGTAGGTGTCGGTGGTGACACTCGCCTTGGAGTGCCCGGCACGCTGTTGCACCGTGTTGACCGGCGTGCCCATGTCAAGTAGGAAGGAGATCGAGGTATGCCGCAAGTCGTGAAAGCGGATATTCGGGAGGTTGTTCTTCAACAGCAGCCTATTAAAATCATGGATCAACTTGGTATTCTCGATCGGTTTGCCGATGGTATTGGGAAAGATCAGCTCGTTCTCCTCCCATCGATTACCGGCGATATCCTTCTGGGATACCTGTCGTTCTCGATGGGCAGCCAGTTGAGCCAAAACACCCTGCCCCAATTTGATCTGGCGGCGGCCTGCTTTGGTCTTCGGGGGGAGGAAGACCCGCCCCTGCCCTTTGAGCCGCTGTACCCGGCGCTGGACGTTCAAGGTGCTTTCTTCCAGTCGATGTCGCTCCACTTGAGGCCAAGCAGTTCCCCTTCCCGCATGCCGGTCATCAAAGCCAGGTAGTAGAGCGTTTCAAGGCGGGTGCCCGAGATGACATCCAGAAATCGATGCGCTTCATCCTCGGTAAAGATCTGGAACTCAGTCTGTTCGACCTTGGGCCGCTGGACCGCATCCACGGGATTGCGAACAATTAACCTTTCCCGGATGGCTTGCTTGAGAGCGCTGTGAAGAACCGTGTAATAGAATTACTCTGAACCAAAGGGGATCACAAATCGCGGATCAATTGCATTCTTGCCAGATTGAGGCTAGAATGCAACTTGTATGGTTTCTCAATTAGCGCAGACAAAATTCCTGATCCCCCTCCCGACCACAACGTGGCTTCCGCGGCCGCATCTGGTCGGGCAGTTAGAGGAAGGATTCCGCGCAGAGCATAAATTGTCGCTGGTCATCGCGCCGACCGGCTCAGGGAAAACAACCATCTTGAGCGAATGGGCACGCAGTGCAACTTCGGCGGAGAACCGTT
>DATJPX010000022.1:0-35737 GCA_035506155.1 Anaerolineales bacterium | reverse complement strand
TCATCCGGTTTTTCGGTGAAATGCCGGACGCAATAGACCGGGTAGTCGAATTTTTCCGGCAAAGCTTCGTCCCTCTGGATATACCCGTATCCGGTCGCCGGGAAGGTCGGGGTAATCCCGAGGGTCACCAGGTAATCCTTTTCGGCCACCTGGGCTGCCACCCGCATGACCAGGCGGAAGAGATCCCGATTGCGGATATAGTGGTCCGACGGAAGGACGAGCATGACCGCTTCCGGGTCACGCCTGGCCAGGATCGTTGCCGCCAGGCCCACGACCGAAGCCGTGCCACGCGGCAGAGGTTCGATCAGGAAATTATCTCTGGGCAGCTGCGGCGCCTGTTTGCGAAGTTCGTCCGCCTGGTCGGCCGCGGTGACGACCAGCGTCCGGGCCGGCGAGACGAACCCCTCCAGGCGGTCCAGCGTGCTCTGGAAGAGCGTCCGCTCTCCCAGCAACGGCAGGACGTGCTTGGGATGTTTCTTTCGGGAGATCGGCCAGAGACGGGTTCCACCGCCGCCGGCCATGATGACTGCGTAAGTATGATTCATCCACTAAACCTCGTACTCAGCCTGTTCCTCGTGCACTGCGACGTAATTCATTCCTCCCACCTGCCGGACGAGTCCCTTCAATTCCATCATCACCAGAGTCGCCGACACCCGTTCGATCGGCAGGCCGGTCTGGTTGCGGATTTCGTCCATGTGCAGGGGTTCATGGCTGAGAACGCTCAATAGTTTTTCCTCGACATCGTCCGCTGGCAACGCCCGGCGAATCTCTCGCTGCTGGGTGACCCGGGTCAGGTTAAGGACCTCGAGCAGGTCGCGCGCATCCAGCAACGGACGGGCGCCCTGGGCAATCAGCCGATTGGTGCCTTTGGATTGAGGCGCCAGGATGTTCCCAGGCACGGCGAAGACTTCGCGTCCCTGGTCGACGGCGAACTGGGCCGTGATCAAGGCGCCGCTGGTCTCGCCGGCTTCGACGACCACCACCGCCATCGCCAGCCCGGAGATGATCCGGTTGCGCGGCGGGAAGTTGGAGGCGTCCGGCGGTGTGCCGGGAGCGTAATCGCTGACCAGGGCTCCGTGCTCGATCATCCTCGCGGCCAACTGGGCATGCTCCGGCGGATAGATGCGGTCCACCCCGCTGCCCAGGACGGCGATCGTCCTGCCGCCCGCCTTGAGGGCGGATTGGTGGGCGACGGCATCCACACCGCGGGCCAGCCCGGAAATGACGCTGATCCCGTTGGCGGCCAGGAAACCTGCCAGTTGCTCGGTCACCTGCCGGCCGTAGGCGCTGATCCGGCGGGTGCCAACCAGGGCCACCGACCAGGCGTCTTCGTCTGTCAATTCGCCTCGCACATAAAGCACGGGCGGTGGCTGGTCGATCTCCTTCAGGCGGGGCGGATAGGCGTCATCCTCCCAGGTCAGGACGGTTATCTTCTGGGCTGCCACCTGTTCCATGAAGCGGTCCAGGTCGAGGCCGGCGCGCACCTGGACGACCCGCTCGGCCAGCTTCGGGCTGAGGCCGGCCGCCTGGAGTGCATCCTGGGGTGCCTGCCAGGCCAGGGCCAGGTCGCCAAAATGATCCCGCAGGGCCTGCAGGCGCACCGCGCCGATCCCCTTGACCAGATTGAAGCCGACCCAGTAGCGTTTCTCGCTCATATCAGGATGTCGTCCCAACGATCTGGAACGAGCGAATTTATTCTTCTGCCTCGAGCAGCCCCGGGAGCAAGTGGACGCGCATGAGTTTCTTGTCCATGTCCAAGTCCAGGACGACGTCGTGGATTGCCGGGAGAAGGACTTCGTGGCCTTTCGCGTCGGTCACCACGTAGACGTCGTTTGCCCCGGTTTCGATGACTTCCGTGATCCTGCCAAGTTCCTTGCCCGACTCGTCCTCCACCAACAACCCGAGAAGTTCGAATTGATAATATTCACCATCGGCAAGTTTCGGGGCATCCGCCCGGGAAGAATAAAGGATTTGATTGCGGAACTGTCCCACCTGTTCCGGGTTGAGGTAATCTTCGAAAGCCAGGAGCAAACCATCGTTATGCATTCGCCGGCGGGAGATGGTCAACGGCAGGTGAGCCTCCCCGGCGTAAACCACCACCTTCGGTTGCAGCCGTTCCGGGAAATCGGTATAGACATCGATGAGCACATCCCCGCTCACTCCATGCGGACGGCGGATCTTTCCTACTGCCAAAAAAGCAGGCTCGCCAGCGGCTGGCGAGCCTGCCGGACCTTCAGCACGCCCGGACATAGGATCGGGTCAGGGCTCCATCACGTCGAGGGTGACCTGGCTGGCATCACGTTCAGCCGAAACACGCAGCAGCGTGCGGATGGCGTTTGCCACGCGTCCGTTCTTTCCGATCACGCGCCCCATATCGTCCTTGGCAACGCGCAACTCCAGGGTCACACGGCTGCCGTGGCGGATTTCGTCCACGACGACTTCATCCGGGTGGTCTACAAGCGATTTGGCAATGTACTCAATGAGTTCTTTCATTGCGCATCCTGGGCAGAGGCGATTTCACTCGCCACTGCATGGTTTACTTGCTGGTCTTGTTGGAGGTCACGCGTGCAGCTTTGGCCTTCTCGGCCTCGGCCAGCAGCGTCTCAGCGGATTCGCCCTTCTTGAGACGCTCGTAGCGCTCGGTCACGCCAGCCGTCTTGAACAGCTGGCCGACCGACTCGGTCGGCAGGGCGCCGTGATTCATCCAATCATAGATGCGGTCTTCCTTGACTTCCAGGGTGGCCGGCTCGGTGCGCGGATTGTAGAAACCCACGATTTCAAGGAAGCGACCATCGCGCGGGCTTTCCTTATCGGCGACCACGAGGCGGTAAGAAGGCTGGCCTTTTGAGCCGGTACGGCGAAGACGAATACGAACCATCGGGATATTTCTCCTTCAATTGTTTGTCTGTTTTTGGCATCAGCGGGGGTGCGGAGAGGGGCAGAAAGGAGTGCGCCGCACAGCGCTGAGAACCTGCTTATGAATGAGGGCGGCTTCCGTCGACCCCTACATTTTAACACTAACCGAACAAGCGGGACAGGCCACGCCCGCCCGTTTTTTGCAATGTTTTCATCATCTTCTGCATTTCACGGAACTGCTTGATGAGCCGGTTGACATCCTGTACTTCCGTTCCGGACCCGGCGGCGATGCGCCGGCGCCGGCTGGCATTCAACACGTCCGGGTTGCGGCGCTCCCGCTTGGTCATCGAGCTGATGATGGCTTCCGTGCGCTTGAACTGGCGTTCCATGTCTTCCGGCGAGATGGTCCGGGCCGCCCTGCCCATGTCGCCGGGCAGCATGTCGGCCATCTGGCTCATCGGTCCCATTTTCTTGGTCGAGCGCATCATCTCCGCCAGATCTTCCAGGGTGAACTCGCCCTTGGCCAGGCGCTCGGCCTGGTTCTGGACCTGCTCTTCGTCGAAGGCGGCCTCGGCCTTTTCGATCAGGCCGAGCATGTCGCCCATCCCCAGGATGCGGGAGGCCAGGCGTTCGGGTTGGAAGGCTTCCAGCGCGTCCAGCTTTTCGCCCGTCCCGAGGAATTTGATCGGGACGCCGGTCACCGAGCGGATCGAGATGGCCGCGCCGCCGCGCGAATCGCCGTCCATCTTGGTCATAATCAGACCGGACAGCGAAACGGCATCCCGGAAACCTTCGGCGACGTGCAGGGCTTCCTGGCCGATCATGGCGTCCACCACCAGGAGGGTCTCGGAGGGCTGAACCTTCCGAACGATGGCCTGGAGCTCACCCATCAGGGCTGCGTCGAGCTGGGACCGCCCGGCCGTGTCCAGGATGACGACCGTATATCCACCGTTGTGGGCTTTTTCGAACGCTTGCTTCGCCAGGTCGGGCGGTTGCACATCCGCCTCGAAATAGACCGGGACATCCAACTGCGCCCCTAGCGTCCGCAGTTGCTCGACGGCAGCCGGCCGGTAGGGATCGCCGGCGACCAGGAAGACGCGTTCCCCGCGGGCACGCAGGAAATTTGCCAGTTTGCCGGCGGCGGTCGTCTTGCCGGAGCCCTGCAGGCCCACCAGCATGAGCAGGCGGGGTTTTTCGCCTGAAAGGTTAAGCGGAGCCGGTTCGCCCAAGGTGGCGATCAGCTCTTCGTTGACGATTTTAATGACCTGCTGGCCGGGGTTGAGGGCCTTCGACACTTCCGCGCCGACCGCCCGTTCACGCACCCGGGCGATGAAATCCTTGACGACGCTGTAATGGACGTCCGCCTCGAGGAGCGCCAGGCGCACTTCCCGCATGGCTGCATCCACATCCGCGGCGGAGAGCTTGCCGCGTTTGCGCAGTCCATCGAATACCTGATTGAGCCGTCCTGTCAGCGTCTCGAACACAGCGTCTCTTCATTAAAAAAGCAATTGCCCGAAGGCGGACAGATTTTAGCCCAGAACCATCCCACGGTCAAGTCGATTTGACTACCCGCCAGCGCTCCGACGGGGTATACTCGACGATATTCTGTTTATTCGTACGCCAGGAGAATTTATGTCACGAGTTGCCATTGTCACCGATAGCACCGCCTATATTCCGGATAATCTGCTGAAAAAATATGCCATCCCGGTCGTGCCCTTGATCCTGATCTGGGGCGAGGAGACCTACGAGGATGGCGTGAATATGCTCCCGGAGGAATTCTACCGGCGTTTGCCGGATTCCAAGGTCATGCCGACCACCTCCCAGGCGACCATCCCGTCGATGCAACAAACTTTCACCCGCCTCCTGGAGAACGGTTTCGACGTTTTGGGCATCTTCCTCTCCTCGAAACTCTCCGGGACCGTACAATCTGCCCTGCAGGCGCGGGAAATGCTGGATAAGGACGCCCAGCGGGTGGCGGTCTTCGATTCGCTCGCTACGACCATGGCAATGGGCTGGCCGGTCCTGACGGCCGCCCGCGCCGCCGAAGCGGGGGAAAACCTTTCCGAGTGCTTGAAGGCTGCGGAAAAGGCCCGTGACCAGACAGGCGTTCTGTTCGTCGTGGAGACGCTCGAATTCCTGCGCAGGGGCGGCAGGATCGGCGGGGCCCAGGCCCTGCTCGGTACCGCCCTGAACATCAAACCCATCCTCGAACTCCAGGAGGGACGGATCGAATCGGTCGAAAAGATTCGCACCAAGGGCAAGGCTCTCGAACGCATGCTCGACCTGGCAGAGGAGAAAATGGGCGGTCGAACGCCCATCCGGCTGGCGGCGGTCCATGCCGACGCCGAGGCGGATGCAATCGCCCTGCTCGAAACCGCCAAGAGACGGTTCTCACCGGTCGAAACTGTCCTCAGCCCGCTCAGTCCCGTCATCGGCGCCCATGCCGGCCCCGGGACGGTCGCACTGGCCTATATGACCGGGGTCTAGGCACGACGAAATGGAATTCGACGAGATTCGCCTGGCGAATCTCGTCTTTTTTTATCCACCGGCGCCCCGAGCAGCGCGACCCATCCCCCTACTCAGGGTTATTATGTTTACCAAATCTTGCCCCCCGGGAGAGGCTATGTCCAAAGTTGCAATAATCACCGACAGTACAGCATATATCCCCGACGAAACGATCCAGAAGCTCAACATCACCGTTACGCCGCAAATCCTCATTTGGGGGGAGGAGACATATCAGGACGGCGTGGACATCCAGCCGGGCGAATTCTACAAGAAACTCGCGACCGCCAAAGTCATGCCAACGACCTCCCAGGTTGCCATCGTGACCATGAAAAACGTCTACGAGAAGCTCCTCGAGAGCGGCCATGAAGTCTTGGGTATTTTCCTCTCTGCAAAACTGTCGGGAACGATGCAATCTGCCATCCAGGCGCGCGAGATGCTTCCCAAGGCAGTCGATAAGATTGCCATTGTCGACTCGAACACCACGGCCATGGCGATGGGCTTCCACGCCCTCCTGGCTGCCCGGGCGGCCAGGGACGGCGCTTCCCTGAAGGAATGCCAAAGCCTGGCCGAAAAGGCCCGCGAGCACACGGGCGTATTTTTCGTCGTGGATACCCTCGAATTCCTGCGGCGTGGCGGCCGGATCGGCGGAGCGCAGGCGCTGCTGGGATCGGCCTTGAACATCAAGCCACTGCTCGAACTGCGGGACGGACGCATCGAATCGGTCGAAAAGGTCCGCACCAAGAGCAAGGCCATCGATAAGATGATCGACCTGGTTGCAGAGCAGGTTGGCGACCGCAAGCCCGTCCGACTGGCGACGCTGCACGCCAATGCGGAGCCCGAAGCGCGGGCCGCCCTCGAGACCGCCTCCATCCGCCTGAACCCGATCGAAACCGTCTTCGCCAGCGTCAGCCCGGTGATCGGGGCGCACACCGGCCCGGGGACGGTCGGCCTGGCCTACATGGCCGGGATGTAATCAAGCCGTTGATGAAAGAGTTCAGGGAAACCTGAGCTCTTTTTTTGTCAATTTTGTCAGACAAGCAAATGCGAGTTGACGCATTCCCCTATAGAAGGTATAATCCGCCCTCGGCTCAAATCAAGAAATCACGGGAGTATTGCTATGGATACGACAAACGCGGCGCCGGATAGCGCGCTGCAACCGAAAGAACATCTGACAGGCAAAGTCATTAAAACCACCATTGCGGGGGCGATCGTGGACATCGGGCAGAAAATACCCGGCGTCATCCACATTTCACAATTGAAGAAGGATTCGGTCAATCGCGTCGAGGACGTCCTGCAGGTCGGACAGACCGTCGACGTCTGGATCCGCCGCACCCATGAGGACCGGGTGGAGCTGACCATGATCGAACCGCTCATGCTGGAATGGCGTGAGTTGAAGCCCGATATGATCGTCAAAGGCAAAGTCAGCCGTCTCGAGGCTTACGGCGCCTTCATCGATATCGGCGCCGAGCGCCCCGGGCTGGTCCATGTCAGCGAGATCTCGCATGACTACGTCAAGAATCCTTCCGAGGTCCTAAAAGAGGGCGACGAAGTCGAGGCGAAGATCCTGGACGTCGACCGGCGCAAGAAGCAGATCCGCCTGAGCATCAAGGCCACCCTGGCGAAACCCGAAGAGGTCCTGGCTGAAGTGAATAAGGCGGAAACGCGCAAGGAACGCGGCAAGGGCGGCAAGAAGAGCAACAAGCAGGAAAGTTATACGGACGAGACGGAATCGAAAGAGCCCGAGCTGACCGCTTTCCAGGTTGCCTTCCAGCAAGCCCAGGAACGCGCCAAGAAACAGTCCAAGGTCAAGAAATCGAAGTCCGATACCACCGAAGAGCAGGAAGAGATTTTCAACCGGACGCTCGAAAATCGCCTGCCGACCGGCTAATCGAACACTGAAAACAACGCCCCGATAGCTTAAAAGGCTGTCGGGGTTTTTATTTTCTCCTGGCGGGGGATTGCCATGATTATTTAATTAATATTCAGGCCTCAGGCATTATAATCATTTGAACCATTTCAGGCCGGTTATGAATGTTCCATCGAGGCGCGATCCGGCGATCCAATCCACCCACCTGAACATCACCGGCACAAAACCATTCTATTTCTCGGAGGGAGAATCATGAAGAAGTTGATTATGCCATTCATTTTGCTCGGGTTGACCCTGCTTGCCTGCGGACCCACGGCCGCCCAAATCGCCACACAAACCGCAGCCGCATCTACGGCCACTGCGGCCGCCTGGACCCCCACCCCAGACTTTACCGCAAAGGTCGGCGTAGTCGGGGTCGACCTGTACGAGGGGCCCGGGGAGATCTATCCAAAAGCAGGCTTCACCCTCAACGATGTCCAAATCGTCGGCCAGGCCTACGGGTGCACCTGGTTTAAGGTTGCCGCCTCCGATGGGACCTCCGGCTGGTTACGGGCAGATCAAATCACATACTCGGTCCAGTGTACAGCCGTCCCGGAAGTGGAAGTTCCGCCCACCCCGATGCCGACCGCCACGGAGACCCCAATCCCAACCGATACCCTGACCCCCACCAACACTCCCAGGCCCATCGTTTATCCGACCTGGACTCCGGGATCCTCGGGCGCTCCGGGAGGCTCGAATCCCCCGGCGACGGGCTGCCAGGTCGACAGCAATATCATCATCCGCAATGACGGCTCGGTGAATGCCACGATCACGTTAAAGGGTCCGACGACGTTCGTGTTCGTGATCCCGCCGGGAACGACGACCGTCCGGGTTTGTTCAGGCACCTACTACTATTACATCACCAATGGTTCGTGCTCGAGCGGCTACTTTACCAACAAAGTCAGCGATGGGGACCAGGTTTACTGGCCGGCCTGCCAATAATAATTTTCAGATCGATCCTGTTCAGATCAACAAAAAGTCGGAGGAAAATTCCTCCGACTTTTTGCTAGAAGGTTTGCCCCTTTTCCTGCATTTCCTTGATGAACTTTTCCCGGTTGGCGGACCGGGCCGTCTTCCCGCTGGAAGTCTTGACGAGCCAGTGTTTCCCGACGATGTGGACGAAACGCAGGGCCACCGCCGAACCGCGCGTAACTGCGCCGCGGATGCCGTCGGCAATCTTCTGGCGCTCGGCCGGGTCCTCCGTATCCACCTCGGCGACCATGACCACGTCTTCGGTGCCGGTGGCATCGTTGAAGACGCCGAAGGCCGAGGCCCGACCGGCATGCACGCCGGGGACTTCATAGGCGAGCAGTTCCAGGTCCTGGGGATAGATATTCTTACCGCCGACGATGATCAGGTCTTTCTTGCGCCCGGTAATATACAGCTCGCCGTCCACCACATAGCCGAAGTCGCCGGTGAGATACCAGCCGTTGACGAAAGCTTTTTCGGTGGCATCCGGGCGATGGTAGTAGCCGGTCAACATGCAGTTGCTCTTCAAGGACACTTCGCCGACGTGCCGGTCCGGCAGGGGATGCCCCTTTGCATCCAGGATGGCGACCGTCGTATCGGGAATAGCTTTCCCGGCTCCGAGCATGCGAATGGAGGGCTTGTCTTGGATCGCCGGGCGGGCGACCTTGTCGGTCTGCAGGCTGTCACGATCGACGTCCTCGAAAACGACGGGGCCGCCGACCCCGCCCTGGGTAACGGCAAAGACGTTCTCGGCCATGGCGTAGCAGGTCGCCAGGGTCTCGTAGCGCAGCCCATGAGTCTTGAACCGCTCATAGAAGGCCTGGTGGGAATCCCAACGCATCGGCTCGGAACAGTTCGAGATTGCGCGCCAGGAGGAAAGGTCCACACCCTCCAGGTCGCGGTCGCGGACCTTTTGGGCGCAGAAGTTATATGCGAAGTTCGGCAGCCAGGAAAGCGTGCCCTTGTATTTCGATATTGCCTGCATCAGGCGGTAGGGCGCCCGCACCCACTCGAACGGCGACATGATCACCAGCGGGTAACCAAGCAGGACAGGCATCAACCAGCAGGCGATCAGCCCCATGTCGTGATAGAGCGGCAGCCAGGAAACGAAGACATCCTTGGAGTCGAGCCGGATGGCCCGGCTATAGCTGTTCAACTGGTTTATGACGGCCTGATGCGAAAGCGCCACGCCTTTCTGCAGACCGGTCGTGCCGGAGGAATGCTGGAGCAGGACAATGTCTTCGGGGCTGCGGCGCAGGCCACCCAAGGAAGCGAAGTCCGGCTCACACGGTCCATCGACCTGGTTGCTGATGAGGACCGCCTTGACCGAGTCTTCGCCCGGTTTGAGGGCCGCCCGGACCTCGGACTCGAAATCCGGGTAAGTGACGATGGCGGTCGGCTGGGTGACCGAGACGAGCGAGGCCAGGTCGGCCCGGTAGCGCTCGGGCAGCAGCTTCTCGGTCAGGAACGGCATGATCGACGGGATGGCGCCGTGCAGGACCGCCCCAAAATAAGCGTATAACAGGTCGATCCCCTGTTGGAGGATCAGGATGACCACATCCCCGGGCTGGACGCCGTTCCGCCGGAAGGTTTCGGCATAGCCGGCCGAGCCCTGGATGAGCTCACGGTAGGTCACTGGCCGGTCGGGTTGCCCGCCGTGAAGCATGATCACGCTGACTTTTTCGGGCGTCTGTTCGTAATTGGATTTAAGAAGATCGGAAAAAGTCGGCATGTTACTGGCGGGATTGGATCAGGGCGACGAGTTGGTCCAGGCTGTCGAAGGTGCTTGCATTGAGTTCCGAATCGTCGATGTGAACCCCGAAGTTGTCCTCGACGAACAACGCCAGATCCACGAGATGGAACGAATCGATCAGGCCGCTGGAAAGCAGGGCTTCCCCGGGCTGGATGGTGCGGCCCGGCTGCCTCAGGATCTCTTTTGCCAGGTACTCGGCCAGTTTGGTTTTCATTTCCTCAGCGTTCATGAATTCCTCCGGATGAATAATTTCGAGGCCCAATCATATCACGGCACGGGCAACCAGTCAGCGTTTGTAACGACCATATAATCCGGGCCGGATTGGCCGAAGGCCGAATTCAAATCGGTGACCTGCTTCGTTGCCCGGTTGACCAGGCTGCCGCCGATCGAAAATCCGCTCTCCGTAGAGAGCGTTCCGATCCAGAGCATATATTTTCCGTCCGGCGACCAAAGCACCAGCGGGCGCATCAGCTTGGAGGATGAATACTCGCTGATGGACAGGGTGTTCGGATCGACCAGGAAATTGCGATTGCCGGTCGTTTTGCCGGAATAGCTGTCGACGATGGCAACGACGGCGGCCACCTGGCTGCTGGAGGGATCCCAGGCGTATTCCAGGAGCTGGTTGCCGGGGAGGTGGTAGGGACGCGGGTTGGAGCCATCCGGATCGGAGAAAACCAGGTTGCTCTGTTCCGTCGGGGAGGCGACTGCCCCGACCAGGGCCTTCCCGTCGGAAGCGAGCTGCGGACCGACAAAACCGGTCAGGTTCTTATTCAGGCTGCCATCCGGGCTGCTCACCCAGGCCGAATCGGGTTTACAGACGCCCGGGGAGGTGCAGGTCCCGCCCGCCCAATAGATCCGGGTGCTGTCGGAGCCCGGATAGAGCTCGATCGGGCTGGCGCCCAGGCCGGCGAGGCTGGAGACCCTTCCACCGGAAGCATCGAAAAGCGTGATCCCGTTGACCTGGCCGTTTGCCAGGACCGCCGCGATCAGACCGTCCTTCGTCCAGATGGCGTCATGCTGCCCGGAAAAATACAACGAGCCGGTGATTTGAACCGGGTCGGTCCCATCCACGTTCGTACGGTACAGGGAAGCGCCTTGATTGACCAGGAGGTATTTCCCATCCGGGGAGGCAGCCTGGTACTGGACTCCCGCGCCGAAAATCTGGCGGGTTGCGCGGGTGCCCAAATCGAGGCGATACACACCCAGGTGGTCATATCCATCGCCTTGGCGCCGTTCCAGGCCAAAAACGATCGGGCCCGATCCACTCAAAGGCGTGGCGGAGGCCGGCGTCCCTGCCGGTTCGGGGGACTGGGCCAGCGTAGCAAGCGCTCCAGGCGTGGCAGTCGCGGCCAGGGTCGGCGTGACGGCGGCGGCCGGGCCGGAATCCAGCAGTCCGTGCCAGACGCTGTCCAGCGCCTGGAGGGCGGTAAAGCTCTGCACGCTCCAGGCGGCATGGGAAATATGGAAGCCGTCGTTGTGCGGCGGTTCGGTTTCCAATCCGTGCGCCGGCATGGGCTGGACGGCCGCCCAGAAATTCCACATCGGCAGGTCATATTCATACGCCAGCTTGGCCGTCGTCAGGTTGAGGCTGTTGTCGCCCTCCACATTATCGGCCTTGGTCGCCAGGATCGGCACCGCGCCATGGGCAATGATGGTATCCAGGATCTGGCGCATCAGTTTCTCGTAGGCTGCCGGCGTGCGCCCATCCCACCAGATCTCCAGCTTTACGATGACGATGATCGGGCGGTTGATGCGCAGCTCGCACTGGAGCGGATTCTCGCCCGGCTGGCAGGCGTGCGGATCGGCCCACAGCGGGGAAAGCTCGGAAGCGGCATTGAAGCCGCCGCGCACGGCCTGTCCATCCGTGTTGAAGTCGCCCTTGAAGTTGTCGATCGTCTCCTGCAAATAGGCATAATCGCTGCCAAGCGAATAGCGCGTCGGGTCGTCGAAATATCCCATGAGGGCCGCTTTGACGGCCTGGCAGTCCCCCACTTTCGAGAAGGCGTGCGGATCGAGCCCCATCGCCAGGCCGGCCTGATAGATCTGGATGGCCCGCGGCGTCACCGTCGGGACGACCGGCCAGTCCCGCCAATCCTCGGGCGGCAGGCGGTTTTGCGAGGTCGCCGTCGGGTCCGGGACCGGCGTCGGGACGGTGATCGTCTCCGGCGTGGGCAGGTCAGTCGGGCTGGGGGATGCTGGCGTCGCCTGGCTGGCAGTCGGCAGGGGCTGCGCCGTCCCCTGGCAGGCTGCCAGGAAGACCAGCAGGAGGAGCAACGAGATTGTTTTTTTCATCGGGAGATTTCCTATGGTTGGGCCGTCACGCCCTGC
Organism: Anaerolineales bacterium; assembly: GCA_035506155.1. Classification (GTDB taxonomy): domain Bacteria; phylum Chloroflexota; class Anaerolineae; order Anaerolineales; family Villigracilaceae; genus UBA877. The sequence continues at coordinate 23,420 of DATJPX010000022.1, read as the reverse complement.
CAGACCGAGTCGAGCGCCTGCAAAGCCGTCAGATTGCGCCACGGCCAGGCGGATCTCATCCGGACCGGGTCATCGAAGAACGGCTGGGCGTAGGACAGATGCGAGCCGTCCGGCTGGAGGCCCTGGCCGGGCAGCGGCTGGACGGCCAGCCAGAAATTCCAAAGCGGGATGTCGTACTCGTACGCCAATCGGGCCAGGGTGGCATTGATGGCATTGTTCTTCTCGAGGTTATCGGCTTTGGTCGCCAGGATCGGCACCACGCCCGCTTCGATCAGGGTATCCAGGATCTTGCGCATGTTCGGCTCGAAGGTATCCAGGTGGTAAACATCATTCGTGCCGAGCATGATCAGGGCAAAGGAGGGACGATTGACCCGGATCTCGCAAGCGAGGGGGGATTCGCTTGCGCGGCAATATTTCGAGTTCGGGACGAGAGGGGGGATCAATTCGCTCGCCGCCGTCCAACCTTTTCCGGCTGCCAGGCTGGTGCGTCCGAAGGAGCCGTGAAAATTGTCGATGACTCCTTGAAGGTTGGCATAACTTCCCAGTGAGTAATCGGACGGTTTGCCGTCGAACGGCACCAGGAAATAATCCGTGATGGATTCGCAATCCCCGATCTTCGAGAAGGTCCGTGGGTTGTTGCCGAGCTCCTGCCCGTGTCGGTAGATGGCAATCGTCGCCGCACTGATCGTCTGCGGGACGACCGGCCACGCCTGCCACTGCTCCGGCGGAAGGCGCGTATCGGCGGTTGAGCCGGCTGCCGGCGTGTCTGTCACCCTCGCGGCTTCCGTTGCCGTGGGGCTGGAAACGAACGGTGGAACAGAGACTGTCGGGAGAGATGTCTGCGTTGCCGGGACCGCGGCCGGCGCGGAACAAGCCGCCAGGAAAGCCAGGGCGATCAGCACCAGGAAGGATTTATTCATAAAAACGACTTAATGGCTGCCGCTGACGCCCCGGTAGACTGCATCGATGGCCTGCAGGGCGGTCAGGTTGCGCCAGGGCCAGGCCGATTCCATCCGGACCGGATCGTCGAAAAAGTCGCGGGCCTGGGTCAGGTGGAATTCGTCCGCGGTCAGGCCGTGGGACGGGAGCGGATACGTGGCGGCCCAGAAGTTCCACAGGGGAACCTGGTAATCATAGGCAATCCGGGCAATGTCGGCATTGATGCTGTAATCGCCTTCCAGGTTGTCGGCCTTGGTCGCCAGGATGGGCACGATATTCTGGGAGAGGACGTACTGGACCACTTGGCGCAGGTATTTATCGTAATCGGTGACGGGCTTATGGGCGTACCAGGTTTCCATGCTGATGATTACGATGCTGGGATTGTTGACCCGGATCTCACACGCCAGCGGGCTTTCATCCTTCCCGCACTGCTTCTGATCCTTGAAAATCGAATACGGGTCGATCACGGCCGCCACCCCCATCCCGCCCTTGACCGCCAGGCTCTCACGGGACCAGGAACCGGCAAAGTGGTCGATGGTCGGCTGGAGATAAGCATACGAAGAACCCAGGCGATAGTCCGCCGGGTTGTCGAAATCCGCCAGGTAATAGGTGGTGATGTTCTGGCAGTCGCCGATTTTCGAAAACTTATTCGGGTCCCGGCCGGCTGCCAGGCCGCGCTGGTAGAGCTGGACCATCGCCGGCGAGACGGTCGGCACGATCGGCAGAGTCTTCCAGGCGTCCGGAGCCGGGGTGGGTGCCGGGGGCTGATCGATGGATGGGGTATCCGTAGGAAGGCCCATGGCCTGCAATTCCGAAGTCGGGGAGGCTGCGGAAGTCGCCGTCGCCGGACTGGGGCTGGTCGGCGTCGTGCCCATGGACGGGCTCTGCCCCCAGGCCGGTTTTTCACAGGCAGAGAGCACGAAGAGGAGGGTGAGGATCGGTAAAAGGCGTCTCATTTTTTGCAACTCAGCTGTTGGATGGATTGTTTCACCTGCGCGGCCAGCATGGCTTCGCCGGCAGGTGTCAGATGGATGGCGCTGTTCGTGAATTGATCGGCCGGGACGAGATTCCACAAGTCGAGGTAATTCCAGCCGTTGGACTGGGCAGCCCGGGTCATCAGCTGCCGGTACTCGTCATACGCCCAGCGCGGATAGAAGAAATTGTAATGCAGGTTGCTGTTCGTTCCGGAACTGATTAACATCGGCTCGTTGACCAGGAGGACCGGGGTGCTGCCTGCAGCCTTCATCCCGGCTGCGAGCACGTCGAAAGCCAGGTTAGATTGATCGAGATTCGGCGGCAGCATGCCGTGGAAAGAGACATCCGTATTGTAATCCGTCTGGGCGCGCTCGTAATCGGCCGGATAAGTCTGGTCGATACCGGTAGCCGCCCACAGGACCCCATACATCTGCAGGCGGAACAGGTCCGCAAGGGGCCGGCGCTGGCCGATGATCGTCCGGTCCCAGAAGTTCTGTTTGACAAGCGCCGGGTCATTTGGGCTGAAGGACAGGCCATATTTGGCGATCAAGCCATCAACAATTGAGGCGTTATTCGCAACGATCGGGGAGGTCAACTGTTTATCCGCCGGGAAGGCTTCGAGGGTGACCGGCCAGATGACCAGATCGGGTTGGTAGCGCATGGCGTAATCCAGCACCATCAGATCCTTGGTCAGGGAAATGGTCGGATAGCCCAGGTTGTAGACCCGCACCGTCTTCCCGCACAGGCTCAAGCCCATCGCGTTCAGCTGGCCCGCCAGGGTCTCCTGCGGGCGCAGGAGCGTTCCCCAGGTGGATGAATCGCCGACCACGATCACCCGGAACTCGTCGGCCGGTTTTGGCCCGGCGGCGATGACGTGCGAGTCGAACATGGCATCGATATTGAACAGGCTTAGGTTGTAGGATTGGGCCGGATCCTCGCCGAATGGGAAGCGCAGCCGCCCCGGGAAGAGGCGGTTATAGAGGGAGAGCTTACCTAACCCGTCCGGGTTGATGGCTACGAAGATCAGATCGACTGCCAGGAAAAGCAGCAGGCCTTTGAGGAGTACATTGCGCAGGAATCGTCCGTCCATGGCTGATCCTAAGGTCCCGGATTGTAGGCGGTCTTCATCGCCCGCCAGAGCTCGTCCAGCGTCTGGAGCGCCACGTAATTGCGCACATCCCAGCCAGCCGGCGTCAGGTAAACGTCCACCTTGCCCTCGTGGCTGGGGTCCAGGCCGTGATTGGGCAGGGAATCGGCCGCCAGCCAGAAATTGACCATCGGGATGTCATAGTCATAGGCAACCTTGGCGGTCGCCAAGTTGATGCTGTGATCGCCTTCTACGTTATCCGCCTTGTTGGTCAGGACCGGGACAGCCCCGGCGGCAATGATCAGGTCGACAATCTGGCGCAGGTAGCCTTCATAGACATCCGCCGAGGCGCCGGGTTTCCAGTTAGTTCCCAGGTTGACGAAGACGATCATGGGTTTGTACAGGCGCAGCTCGCAGGCCACCGGGCTTTCGCCGGAACCGCATTTTTGCGGGTCCGCCCAGAGCGGATCGAGTGCCGAAGGAGCGCTCAGTCCATCCCGGACGGCCGCACTGGTATGCTGGAAGGAATCCTTGAAATCGTTGATCGTCGCCAGCAAGTCAGGGTTGTTTTGCCCGATCGGATTACGATCGGTCCCGTAGATGCCCATGAAGACGTTGCTGGCGCTCTGACAATCCCCCACTACAGTGAAGGTGCGCGGGGTGACCCCGAGCTGAACTCCCTTCAGGTAGAGGTCGATAACGTGCTGTGTGACCGGCGGGACGATCGGCCAGGCAGACCAGTTTCGCGGCGTCGGGCGCGTATCCGGGGTGGCCGTGAACGTAATGGTCGGTGTGAAGATCGAAGTGGGCGAGAGCGTCTGGGTCGGCGTCGGCGAGAGCGGCGTTTCCGTCGCCGGAGCCGTCGGCGTGGCCGCCGGCGCGGCTATCCCGCAAGCAGCGACCAGGGCGCACAGAAGCAGGATGGAGAGAAGGCGTAATTTCATAGTTTATCCCAGGCCAAACAATACCCGTAAGAAATGGACCGAGCTGGCCGGTTCCGGCAGGGCAAAAAAGACCCATCCCAGGGCGACGAAATGGAAGGTCAGCAATGTCCCGCCGACGTTCAATCCCTTCTGCCAGGCCGGTGAAAGGGCGGCAAAGCGGGCCTTGGTGAGCTCGGACCAGCGATTGTGGATGAACAGCCCCAGCCCGTGCCAGAGGCCCCAGAACACGAAATTCAGGGTGATGCCGTGCCAGAGGCCGATCAAGAGCATCGTCGAGACCTGCGTGATGAAGATGATGACGGCCATCGGCAGAGGCTTCTTGGTAGAACGCAAAGCCCGCGTGATCGGGTTGAAGAAGTAGGCCCGGATCCATTGCGTCAGGGTCATATGCCAATTGTTCCAGAACTGGGTCAGGTTGGGTTTCAGGTATGGCGCCTTGAAATTCTCCGGCAACCTGATGCCCATCAAGCGTCCCAGCCCGATGGCAATATCGGTGTAACCGCTGAAGTCGAAGTAGATCTGGAAGGCGTAGGCATAGAGAAGCACCCAGCCCCAGCCGGCGGTGCGGACCTGGAGGGCATTGGTGGCATTCATAGCGATCAATGCCAGGCCGTCCGCAACGGCGAATTTCTTGAACAGCCCCAGAACGAGCCGCTGCCCGGCTTCGCCCAGGTCCCCGGCGGTCAGCGCCAGCGGGCGGCGCAAGTCGCCGACGAATCGCTCGATGCGGTCGATCGGACCTGCAGTCAGGGCCGGGAAGAAAATGACGTAGCTCACATATTCGGCCAGCGAGACCGCCGGCAATCGTCCGCTCTGGCGATCACGGATCGTGTGCAGCAGGCGGAAGGCGATGTAGGAAAATCCCAACCAGCGCAAATCCAGGGCCGAGGCCAGTTTCGTGGACTGCTGGTTCAGGCTGCGCAGCCAGGAACTGACGAGAGCCGCCAGGGCCGGAACCTTCAGCACGACGAAGAGCAGAAGCACGAATACGAAAGCCGTCGTCAGGGCCGCCTTACCGGGTTGGGTGAAACGCGTGAGCAGGAAGGCCAGCAGTGCAACCGCGCCCAGGCCGATCAAAATCTGGAGTGTTTGAGGGGGACGGGAAGCCGGGAGTGGAAGCGAAAAATCCAGGTAACGCGTCAGGCCAAGCAGCACCACGATCCCGGCCAGGATGACGACGGCCAGCCAGTTTGCCCGCCAGGAACGCTGTTCGCGCGGGGTCGTCAGCGCCCAGGCCAGGACGGCCAGCGCCAGGGTCCCGGTCGGCAGCCAGAAGTCCAATCCCCGGACCGGCAGGGCAGGCTGGAGAGCGTAGACCGCCAGGGCGCTGATCCCCAACAGGAGCGGGAGGCGCCCATGGTTCCGGACCAGCAGTCCCAGCAGGGCGGCCACTCCAATGGAGACGAAGATGAGCGTCAGGGTCATTAGAAGCCCTGATAGATCCAAATGGGAGCGCTGCTGGCTGTCAAAATGACCAAAGCGATCAAGATCAGGCAGAACAGCAGCGCCCAGAGATTTTCACGCGAGAAAAGCCGGGATTTCATTTATAACCGCACACCAGATAATCGCCCCCCTGCTGGACCACCTGATAGGTCCGCACAGACAAATCGAGTTCCTGATTTTCGTTATTATAGGTGGCGACGATCTTGCCCTTGCAGCTGACCTGGGAAGTCTGGCCGTCGACGCCGGTGGTCGTACAGGACAACCCATCCAGTTTGGTCTGGACTGCCTGTAGGGAATCCAGCTCGAGCTGGGCGTTCGACTCCCAATCGGCGCAGGAAAGCGCAGTGAGGCGGGTCGAATCTTTGTTCACCAAGGCCGTCAGGTAATTCTCGACTGCCTTGCCTGCCGGATCGGCAGCTTTACCGCCGCAGGCGGAAAGCAGCATGGCCAGAATGCCTAGAAAAATAAAAGCTGGGGCGATTTTACGCATGTTCGTCTCCTCATCAAGGGCTAATGACTGGCGGGATTATACTGCGTCTTTCCAAAACGGAAAACTTTATTAATTTTCTTTAATACGCCGTAAGGGATATTTGAATTGACAAACCCATCCAATTTTGATAACATGGCTCTAATTTCTTACAAGAGGTAATCGAGGTAACCATGGAATCTGTCATCGAAACGACGACTGTTGCACTTACACCTGCTGCTGCGGACGTTGTCCGCGATCTGATCAGCCAGCGCAATCTGGATGAGAGCTATGCCTTGAGGGTGTACGTCTCCGGACGGTCCTGCTCCGGGTTCCAGTATGGGATGGGCCTGGAAAACAAGCCCGGCGATACGGATACCACCTTCGAGAGCGAAGGCCTGAAGGTGATCGTGGACGAAGTATCCCTCCAATACATGACCGGCGCGACCATCGATTTCATCGACGATGAGCGCGGCAAGGGCTTCATGGTGGAAAACCCCAATGAAGCCCCCTCCTGCGATTGCGGCAGCGGGGGTTGTGGCTGCAGCGACAACTAGGATTGGATAACAAAACGAGGCCGGGTTTATCGCCCGGCCTCGTTCGTTTTAAAGGACCCGCTAGCGGTTTCCTCTGAGAAACGAGATCACCGCACCCAGCACGCCGATCAACGCCAGGATCAGGATGACCAGGCCGAAGGGAATTTTCGAAGCGCCGCCCGTCCCGACTGTAAAGGTCGGGATCTTCAATGCCGGGGGAGCGGTGAAAGTCGGCAGGCGCGTTGGCTCGGATTGCACCCCAAAAGCCGCCGCATAAGTCGGGTTGAGCGTTGCAGTCGTACGCGGGGTGGCGGTCGGTGGGGCGACCAGGGCCGGAAGGTCTCCCGTGGAGATCGAGACAAGGGGGCCATAGACCCAGCCCTTCGCACCCGGGACACCCAGATAGATGATTTCAATCCAGTTCCCGTCAGCGGAATATCCAAGCGCAGGCGCCTTTTCCCCGGCGATCAGGATGCCGATCTGGTCGTAGTTATAGGTACTGGGCCCGGCATAGACGCCGATCGTCCCCTGATAGACGGTGATCATCGGTCCGGTTGGTGTGCCGGTCACGGTTGCAATGGAACCGGTCGGTTGTTGGGCAAAGGCGGCCGGAGCCGGGATGCTCAACCAGGCCGCCAGGCCGATCCAGGCAGCCACTCCGCATAAAATAAGCGTCTTGAACAGGATTTTTTTAAACACGAATCGCTTTCGCATGACAGGCCGAATCATCCGGGAGCGGCGCTCAACGCCGCCGCAGGGACGAGACCGCCAGCCCGAACAGGCCCAGAATGGCCAGTGTCGCAATCAGCCAGCCCATGTGGCTCCCGCCAATGGCCGGATCGGCAGGCTGGGTATACGTGGGAACGATCAGGGAGGGGGCAGGCGTAAATGTCGGCAGGTGGGTCCCGGTGGGCGAGGGTTCCAATTGAGCCACAAAAGTCGGGTTGACGGTTGGGATGACATCGGGGGTGGCAGTCGGCGGCGGCTCCACGATCGGGAGCAGGGCATTCGACGAGAGGGTTACATTGGCTGCATAAACCCATCCGGTATCGCGCGGCCCGCCAGCGAAGGTGATCTCGATCCATTCCCCGGCCGGGGACCGCCCGATGGCCGGGGCCGTCCCGCCGACCGGGATGGTCCCAAGGACCGGGTAATCGAACGAGCCCGGGCCGGCGCGGACGTTGATCGGCTCGATATAGGTGACGGTGATGTACTGGCCGTTGGGTATTTCGGTATCGGTCGGCGTGGCGTCAGAGGTCTGACGGGCCGCTGCCGGGGATGAAAGGAGGCCCATCAACAATAAGCCAAGAGCGGCGACAACCGGAAGGATCCTGGATCCGATTTTGAACGAAGAGCGCATAAAAAGCAACTTGGAGGGTGTCTTTATCGTAAATAAGAAGTAGGATATTTTCCCAACAGGGCAAAACGATTATAATCGAAAACATATGGACAGACGCGTATTTCACGGAAACATCAATCCCACCCTGGTCGCCCAGGCTTTAATGGCCGAATTCAACCAGGGCAACCTGCAGACGCAGTTGGTCGGCGATCAAGCCAACCTGACCGTCCAGATCGCTTCGTCCCAATATGCACGCTCGGGCGGGAAAACCGCCCTGACCGTCAACGTCCAGCAGATCACGGACGGCGTCATGGTCCAGGTCGGAGAGCAGGAATGGCTGGGCGTGGCTGCCGACCTGGGAGCGACGGTTCTAGCCACACTCATCAACCCGATGAACTTGATCGGCCGCTTGGGAAGCATCGCATCGGACGTCAGCAGCCTCCAGCTGACCGATCACATCTGGGATGTCATCGGAAAAGTCGTCAATGCAGCCGGCGCCACGAAGCAAATCTCCGAACGGTTGACCCGCCTGGCCTGCTCCTATTGCGGAGCGGCCAACCCGGTCGGCGAATCGACCTGCCTGGCCTGCGGTGCGCCTCTGGGAAACGTGCAGCCCAAGGCCTGCGGCAAATGCGGGTATGTCCTCGTCCACGACGAAAAATTCTGCCCAAATTGCGGCCAGCCGGTTTGATTTCCGAACCAGGGGGCAAGGCGCGCCCGCCAACCTGCCTGAGACAGGCTTGCAGAATTCCCATCTCCCTTCTATAATGAAACTATGCCATCTCTCGATGAATTCGAGTCTCGTTTGCAATCCCTGCTCGAAGTCCATCTCCTGAAATATCTGCCCGGGTACAAGGTCGAGGACGGGATTGCTCAGCGCCTCGCTTCGGTAATGCACAGCCACCTGCGGGAACAAAACGGTGAGACTCTGGCCCCCAATCTCTACGTCGTCGTCTCGAATCCTTCCAACCTGATTCGCTGGCGTTTTGAACCGCGCCTCCTGCAGGAGCTGGCCGGGGCGCTCTATACTGCCGGCACGGAAGCCGGTTTCAAGTTCCTGACCCGGCCCACGATCAGCACGATGTCGGATCCGACCATGACCTCCGACGAGGTCCGTATCATCGCTTCATTCAGCGGCGACAGCCTTACCGAAACCCAGGGACGCCCGGTCCCGGAAGGCAAGACCGAACCGATCCAGGAGAAAATTCCCGGGAACGCGTTCCTCATCCTGAACGGCACCCAGGTCATCCCCCTGAACAGATCAGTGATGAATATCGGCCGCCGGTTGGATAACCACGTCGTCATCGACGACCCGCGGGTTTCACGCGCTCATGCCCAGCTGCGCGTCGTCCGTGATCGATTCGTCCTCTTCGACCTTGACTCCAGCGGCGGGACCTTCGTCAACGGTCAGCGCACCAACCAGAGCGTGCTCTATCCCGGCGACGTCATCTCACTGGCAGGCGTGACCCTCATTTTCGGCCAGGACCTGCCGGGCCGGTCCAATAACAACGGGAAAACGGGTCCCAGTTCATCCTTTTCATCCGACAGACCCACTGCCATTCTCCGTAAAGAAGATTTCTTCAAATGAGCGGCCCGGTCGTCTTTGGTTTGCGACTGCTGCTGACAGTCAGCCTGTATGGCTTTCTGGGCTGGGCTTTTGTCGTCCTCTGGCGTGACCTGAAGCTGCAGAGCGCCTTGCTGGCCACCCGCAAGGTGCCGCCGATCAGCCTGACCGTCAGATCTGCGGCATCGGATCCCCTGGTGCGGCGCTTCATCCAGGCCGAAGTGACCATCGGCCGCGACCCGGCTTGTGAATGCCTGGTGGAAGGCGATGAGGCCATCTCCGCCCGCCATGCCCGGCTGAGTTACCACCACGGCCAGTGGTGGCTGGAAGACTTGGGCTCCACGAACGGCGTCCTGCTCAACGCCGAAAAACTGGCCATCCCCACGGTCGTCATCTCGGGAGATGAATTCTCCTGCGGTGGGACGCATTTCATCATCGCCCTGACCACCGACCTGCTGATTCCTCGAGACGGCGAGAATTAATCCCATCCGGGGCGTTTTCATCTTCCGTAAAGGAGTATTCCATGCCTGACGAAAAGATTTCGCTTGCCATCATCGGAGGCTCCGGCCTGTACAGCATGGCCGGCCTGACCGATACCACGGAGCACGACCTCGATACGCCCTTCGGGAAGACCTCCGCCCCGATCGTGGTCGGCAGGCTGGAAGGACGGCGGGTGGCATTCCTGGCGCGCCACGGCGTCGGCCACCACATCTCCCCCACCGAGGTCCCCTATCGGGCGAACATTTACGCCCTCAAGGCTCTGGGAGCGGAACGCCTTGTCAGCATCAACGCCTGCGGCTCACTGCGCGAGGACTATGCCCCCGGGCACATCGTCATCCCCGACCAACTCTACGACAATACCAAATCCCGGGCGCGCAGCTTCTTCGAGGGCGGTCTGGTCGCCCATATCGGGGTCGCCGATCCGTTCTGTTCGGAGCTCTCGGCCGGGCTGGAAGCCGCAGTGCAATTGACCGGCGCGACGGTCCATGCCGGCGGTTCCCTGATCGTCATCGAAGGCCCGCGTTTCTCGACCAAGGCGGAATCGAACGTCTACCGCACCTGGGGGATATCCGTCATCGGAATGACGACCGCCCCGGAAGCCTTCCTGGCTCGCGAGGCCGAGATCTGCTACGCGGTCATGGCGCACGTCACGGATTACGACGTCTGGCACACCAGCGAGGTGCCGGTGACCGTGGACATGGTCGTCAAGGTCCTGAACCAGAACACCGCCATTGCCCAGGAAGCCGCCCACAACCTGGTCAAGAACCTGCCGGACGAGCGGAACTGCGCCTGCGATCGCGCCTTGGCCAGCGCCCTGATTACCCGCCCCGAAGCGGTCCCCCCGGCAACACGCCAGAAGCTCGACCTGCTGGTCCGGAAATACATCCAATAACCAAACCACCTTTCCCGCGCCCTGGTCGATGAAGCGCTTCTACTCGCCTCTGTCTTCGCAGCAGATCCAGCGCCGCCTGCTCAGCCTGGCGGGGCTTTTTCTATTCATCTATTCGGTCATCCTGACCCTCGCACCGGCTGCGCGGGCACGCTCATGGGCGGTGGATTACCGCCTGAGTCACTGGCCCGGCTTCATCGCCTGGGTGATCATCTTCGGGCTGGCGGATTTCTTCGTCAGTCGGCGACTCCCCGAGGCCGACCCCTATCTGCTCCCGCTGGCCGGCTTGCTGACGGGTTGGGGCATCCTGACCATCTATCGGCTCATTCCAGCCTTTGGCCTCCGCCAGACGGCCTGGCTGCTGGTCAGCGGAGTGGTCTTCCTGGTCGGCCTGCGCTTCTCGCGCGAGCTGCGTTTCCTGCGCCGCTATAAATATGTCTGGTTGACGGGGGGGCTGTTGTTGACCGCCCTGACGCTGGTCTTCGGCACTGATCCGGGCGGCGGCGGGGAACGCGCCTGGCTGGGCTGCTGCGGCCTGTATTTCCAGCCGTCCGAGCCGCTCAAGCTGCTCTTGATCGTCTACCTGGCTGCCTACCTGGCTGACCGCCTGCCCCTCAGCCTGCGGCCCATCCCGCTCATCGCGCCAACTGCAGTCGTCCTCGGGCTCTCCCTTCTCCTGCTTTTGGTCCAGCGGGACCTGGGCACCGCGTCGATCTTCATCTTCCTTTACACGATCATCCTTTTCGTGGCTTCGGGGAAAAAGCGCATCCTGTTGATCAGTTTGATCGGGCTGGTCCTGGCGGGCGTGGCGGGCTACTTCCTTTTCGACGTGGTCCGCCTGCGCGTGGACGCCTGGCTCAATCCCTGGCTCGACCCGTCCGGGCGTTCGTTCCAGATCGTCCAGTCCCTGATCGCAGTTGCCAATGGCGGTACATCCGGGCGCGGGCCTGGGTTGGGCAGTCCCGGCCTGGTGCCGGTGGCCATCTCCGACTTTATCTTCATTGCCATCGCCGAGGAGACCGGCCTGGTCGGGACCCTGGGGCTGCTGGGGCTGATCGGCTTTTTCGTCGCCCGGGGCATCCGCTCCGCCATGCGCGCCCCGGATGATTTCCGGCGCATCCTGGCAGCCGGGTTGGCCGCCTACATCGGGGCCCAGTCGATCCTGATCATCGGCGGGAACATCCGCTTGCTGCCGCTGACCGGCGTAACCCTGCCTTTTGTCTCATACGGAGGCTCGTCGCTTCTCGCCTCCTTCCTTGCATTGTTGCTGCTCCTTTTCATCTCGAGCCAGCCGGAGGATGAACCCGCCCCGCTGGCGCGTCCGCAGCCCTACCTGATCGTCGCCGGGCTGATCGGGCTGGGATTGTTTGCCCTGGCGGTGACGAATGCCTGGTGGGCCATCTGGCGGGGACCCGACCTGCTGACCCGCACTGACAATGCCCGCCGCTCGATCGCCGACCGTTTCGTCATCCGCGGCAGCCTGCTCGACCGGAACGGTTCCCCGATCAATCAGACGCAGGGCACCTCCGGGAGTTACACCCGCGTCTACCTCTATCCGGATCTGGGTTCGGTAACTGGCTATACGCAGCCAACCTATGGGCAGGCCGGGCTGGAGGCCACCCTGGATCCATACCTGCGCGGCCTGCAGGGTAACCCGGCCAGCAGCATCTGGTGGGACCACCTCGTCTACGGGCAGCCGCCGCCCGGGCTGGATGTGCGCCTGAGCATCGACCTGACCCTGCAACAGAAAGCCGACGACCTGTTGGGCAACCATACCGGGGCGATCATCCTGATGAACGCTTCCAGCGGCGAGATCCTGGCGATGGCCTCCCATCCGACCTTCGACCCAAACCATCTGGACGTCCAGGCAGCCGCGCTGCTCTCGAACCCGACCTCCCCCCTGCTGGACCGGGCAGCCCAGGCGACCTATTCTCCTGCCATGGCGCTCAGCCTTTTCCTGCAGGCGGACGGGGCAGCCGGTTCCGCTGCGCACGCCCAAGTGATCGCAATGGAAGAAGCCCTTGGCTACTTCAGCGCGCCGGACGTGCGCCTGCCAGTGGCGGCTGCAGCCTCGCAGAGCGGAGAAACCCTGGTCAGCCCCTTGCAGATGGCGCTGGCGACTTCCGCCCTCAGCCACCAGGGGATCCGCCCGGCCCCGCGCCTGGCCATGGCAGTCCACACCCCGAGCCAGGGCTGGGTGATCCTGCCGGCGCTGGATAAGACCGCCCAGGCGCTGCCGGCAAGCTCCGCAGCAGAAACAGCCAATGGCCTGGCGGTCAGCGGCAAGTCGATCTGGCTGTGGAGCAACAGCGGCCTGCAGGGAAAGAACTCCATCACCTGGTCCCTGGGCGGCACCCTCCCGGACTGGCAGGGCACGCCGCTGGCAGTGGTCGTTCTCCTGGAGGAGGACAACCCGTTATGGGCGGAGAACAGCGCCCGGCAGCTCCTCGAAACCGCCATCCAGCCTTAAAAGAAGAGATCCCGGCACTCATCCGAATGCCGGGATCCTGTTTACTTGACCCGTACGAAGTGGCGTTTTCCAACCTGGAGTACGCCGGGATGTGGGAAAGCCGCATCGGGCTTGTCCAGCACCTCGCCGTCCAACCGGACGCCCTTCTGGTCGAGCATGCGGCGCGCCTCGGATTTACTGGTCACCAATCCGGCCGCCACGAGCACATCCAGCACCGTCTGCCCAGGCTGGAGGGAGTAATCGGGCATTTCGTCGGGAACGTCCTTCTTCTGGAACAGACGAACGAAGGCTTCCTCCGCAGCTTTGGCATCCGCTTCGCCGTAGAAGATCGAGGCGATCTCCCGGGACAGGCGCATCTTGGCGTCCCGGGGATGGAGCTTCCCGGAAGCAACGTCCTTCTCGAGCGATTCGATCTCGGCTGGCAGCCAGCGGGTGGCGAGGCGGGCGAACTTGCCCAATGCCACATCCGGAACGCTCATCACCTTGCCGTACATGTCCTCGGCCGTGGTATTGATCGGGATGACATTGCCGGTGGACTTCGACATGCGCTGGACCCCGTCGGTGCCGGGCAGGATGCCGCAAATGACCCCCACCAGCGGCTTCTGGCCGAGGGCTTCCTGGAGCTTGCGCCCGGCCACGATGATATTGAAGAGCTGGTCCGTGCCGCCCACCTGGACGTCCGTCTGCATGGCGACCGCATCGTAACCCTGCATGAGGGCGTAGAAGGTCTCGTGAATGAAGATGGGCTCGCCGGCCTCCAGGCGCTTGGCAAAATTCTCGCGCACCAGGAACTGCTGGACTGTGAAGTTCTGCCCCAGCCGGATGAGGTCCACCAGGGTCAGCTTCGAAAGCCACTCGCCGTTGTAGCGGATCTTCGTCTTGGTCCTGTCGAGGACGCGGAAGGCCTGCTCGGCATAGGTCTCGGCGTTCTTTGCAACCTGTTCCTGGGTCAGGATCGGTCGGGCCTTGTTCTTGTCCGACGGGTCACCCACCAGGGCAGTGTAGCTGCCGATCAGGAAGGTCACCTCGTGCCCCAGGTCCTGGAACTGGCGCAGTTTGCGCATGGTGATGGTGTGACCGAGGTGCAGGTCGGTGGAGGTCGGGTCGTAGCCGCAGTAAACCCGCAGCGGACGATGCTCCTTTTCTGCATCCAGAAGCCGCTGACGAAGTTCCTTGGCCATGTTCTGCTTGAGCTCTTCATCGCCGTACTCGGTTCCTTGCATCAGCAGGGCGACTTGTTCATCAATATTCATAAAATCCTCCGGGTCGAAATAAGTGCAAAATAAAAACGCGCCTGCTACGGCAGGCGCGTCGTACCCTCCGTAGCAACGGGTCAGGGACGAGCGTAATAGTACAGGCGGGGAACTCCAAGCTTCATAATGGCGCAATTATACAACAGAAATTATCCCTGGCGGGCGGTCCGGCGGGTATTGTCCTCGATATCCAGGAAAATCAGGAGCAACTGGGAAATCCCCAACAGGGCAAGGAAATACACCACGCCGTGGAGCGGCTGCTGGAAGATATAGAAGATATTCTGGATGGCATCGGTAAAACCGATCCCAGCCCAGAAACCCTGCCCAACCTGCAGAATGGTCGTCCCGATCGATAGAATCAGCTGCGCGGCATAGTAGACCAGAACGACCCAGGCCAGGACCTGCGAGGCCCTCGAAACCATGAGCACGGCCGATTGATTGAAATAAGTACCCAGGAAGCCGCTATGCTTTTCTGACATTCGCCACCTCGCTTTCAGTATCGGGCATCGGTTGAGTGATTTTTACAAGAGGCAGTATAATAAGCCACTTGAAATCATGGATAGAATTATACGCTAAAGGATCAGCCGATGGAAACCAACGATACAAATCACCCGGAAGAAGGCAAACCCGCCAAGCTGGCCAATTTCATCCTGGAGGAAGTTGCCAAGGATCTGAAATCGGGCCGCTTCAACTACGTCCGGACCCGCCTGCCCCCCGAGCCGAACGGCTACCTGCACATCGGCCACGTCAAGGCGTTCCTGATCGATTACAACACCGCCAGAGATTTCGGCGGGGAGTTGGTCCTGCGCTTCGACGATACCAATCCGACCAAGGAAGAGACCGAGTTCGTGGAGGCCATCGAAGAGGACGCCGCCTGGTTGGGCATCCACTGGGTCAAGGTGACCTTCGCCTCGGATTATTTCGATACACTCTACGAATGGGCCATCCGCCTGGTCAAGAAAGGCCTGGCCTATGTAGACGACCAGTCGCCCGAAGAGGTCAGCAATACCCGCGGCACGCTGACCGAGCCCGGCAAGCTGTCCCCCTGGCGGGATCGTTCAGTCGAGGAAAACCTCGACTTGCTCGAACGGATGAAGAACGGCGAATTTCCCGAAGGCGCCCGGACCCTGCGGGCGAAGATCGACATGGCCCACCCCAACATCGTCATGCGCGACCCGGTCATGTACCGGATCATGCATGCCGTCCATCACCGTACCGGATCGAAGTGGTGCATCTACCCGATGTATGACTGGTCGCACGGCCAGAACGACTCCATGGAAGGCATCACCCACTCGCTCTGCTCGCAGGAGTACATCATCCACCGCCCGCTCTACGAGTGGTTCCTGGAGCAGCTCGGCGAATTCAAGACCCGCCAGATCGAGTTCTCCCGCCTCAACCTGACCTATGCCATGATGAGCAAGCGCAAGGTGCGCAAGCTGGTCGAGCTTGGCATCGTCAAAGGCTGGGACGATCCCCGCCTGACCACCCTGCGCGGCCTGCGCCGGCGCGGCGTCACACCGGAAGCCATCACCACCTTCATTAGCATGATCGGCGAGACTAACAACGACAGTTGGGTGGATATGGCCCAACTCGAAGCCTGCGTGCGGGATGACCTGAACAAGCGCTCCCTGCGCCGGATGGCGGTCCTCAAGCCGCTCAAGCTGGTCATCGACAACTATCCGGACGACCAGGTCGAGGAGATGGATGCGGTCAACAACCCCGAGGACGAATCCGCCGGGACCCGCAAGGTGCCGTTCTCCAAAGTCCTTTATATCGAGCAGGACGACTTCCGTGAGACTCCCCCGCCGAAGTACTTCCGCCTTTACCCCGGGAACGAGATCCGCCTGCGTTACGCCTACTTGATCAAATGCACCAGCGTCGTCAAGGACCCGAAGACTGGCGCGGTGACCGAAGTGCACTGTACCTACGACCCAGCGACGCGCGGCGGCGACGCCCCGGACGGCCGCAAGGTCAAATCCACCATCCACTGGGTCTCGGCGAAACATGCCATCTCCGCCGAGGTCCGCCTTTACAACCAGCTCTTCACCGTCGAGAACCCGGATGTGGGCGATGACATCGACGCGATCGTCAACCCGAACTCGCTCGAGCTGGTAAAAGATTGTTACCTCGAGCCATCCCTTGCAGCCACCCAACCGGGTGAGAAGTTCCAGTTCGAGCGCAACGGTTACTTCTGCACCGACCCGGAAAACCTCCCCGGGAAACCGGTCTTCAACCGCACGGTGACCCTCAAGGATACCTGGGCCAAGATCGACAAGTCCAACAAGTCATAGACGAAGAATCCACTCATGCCAATTCTCTCGTACCTCTTCGCCGGCCTGGCGGCTGTTGCGGCCGGGTTGATCAACGCCCTTGCCGGCGGCGGGACGCTGATCACCTTCCCGGTCCTGCTGGCGATCGGGCTTCCGGCCGTATCGGCCAACGTCACCAACACGATCGCCCTCTGCCCAGGCTTCCTGGGCGGGACGCTGGCCCAGGCCAAGGATCTTGAGAACCAGAAGAAGCGGGTCTGGATCGTCGTACCGGCCGGTGTGCTGGGGGGGCTGGTAGGCGGACTGCTGCTCCTGCTCTCCAGCGAAAAACTCTTCACCAACCTGGTGCCGTTCCTGATCTTGATCGCCTCGGCATTGCTGGCGGTCCAGAACCCGGTCAGAACCTGGTTGACCCGCCGGCTGGAAGCGGGAAAGACCAATCACATCCCGGAATATTGGATCTTCCTGCCGGTCTTCCTGGGCGCCATCTACGGCGGCTACTTCGGCGCCGGCCTGAGCGTGATCATCCTCTCCGTGCTAGGCCTGGTCCTGAACGACAACCTGACCCGCCTGAACGCCATCAAACAGATCATCGGCTTCTCCGCCAATGTCGCCGCGGCAGTTTTGTTCGTTTTCTCCGGTAAGATCCATTGGGGCGTTGCCCTGGTCATGATGGCTGGCGCCCTGCTGGGCGGGTCCCTGGGCGGACGGCTGGCCAGCCGGATCAAACCATCCACCCTGAGGTGGTTGGTCGTGGCGATCGGTTTCGTGGTCGGGACGATCTACCTGGTGCGAACGTACATTCTCTAAACGCAAAGGCGGCCGAATGGCCGCCTTCTTTTTTCCAACCCAGTAGGGCAAGATAATATCTTGCCCTACATCTTTTCCAAAATCGCGATCGCCTTGCGAACCCGCTCGAGCACCTTTTCCTTGCCGATGATCTCCATACTCTCGAAGAGCGGCGGGCTGACGGTCTGACCGGTCACGGCGACGCGCAGGATCCCGAAGACCTGTCCGGCGCTCAACCCGCTGGATTCCACCAGGGCGCGCATGGGCGGCTCGGCCGTCGCCGGGGTGATCTCGGAGAGGCCCGAAAGAATCTCCAATGATTTGCGGGTAATCTCCGCCGATTGGGCGGCCGTCAGGTTTTTCGCCACCAATTCCTCGGGTTTCGGCTCGACGGTCTCCCTGAAGAACCAGGCTGCGAACGGCAGGCAGTCGTCCAGCGTGACCAGACGCTCGCGGATCAGCGGGATGACCTTCAACAGCGTCTCATTATCCACTTCGAGGTTTTCCTTGACGAAGTACGGCTTGAGCCGCCGCGCCAGTTCCTCGGTCGGGAACAGCCGGATGTGGGTTCCGTTGAAGTGATCCAGCTTGGCAAAGTTGATCGCCGCCGGCGAAGGCGTCAGGCTGTCCACGTCGAAGCGGGCGATCATCTGGTCCAGCGAGAGCACGTCGTCCTCCGACACGCCCCAACCCATCAGGACGATCCAGTTGAGCACGCCTTCGGGAATGTAGCCGAGCTCCTTCATGTCGCCGACGAAAATGGAATAACCGTCCTTCATCGCCTCGGCGGCCTCCCGCTTGGACATCTTGCCCTTGCCGCTCGGCTTGAGGAAGACCGAAAGGTGCACGAAGACCGGCTCCTCCCAGCCGAACGCCCGGATGACATGGGCGTGCAGCGGCAGGGACGGCAGCCACTCCGAGCCGCGGATGACGTGGGTAATCTCCATCAGGTGGTCGTCGACCATGGCTGCCAGATGATAGGTCGCCAGCCCGTCAGACTTGAGCAGGACCGAATCGTCCAGGGCGGAGTTTTCGGTGGTGATCGGACCGCGCAGCAGGTCGGTGGCGGTGATCGAACCTTCCTTGGGCATCTTGAAGCGGATGACGTATTTCTCGCCCGCTGCGACGCGCTTGCGGGCCTCTTCGGGGTCCAGATTGCGGCAGGTGCCGTCGTAGCGCGGATTTTGCTTGTTCTTCATCTGCTCCTGGCGGACCTTCTCCAGCCGGTCCGGAGTGCAAAAACACGGGAAGGCGTGCCCGAGTTCGACCAGTTTCCAGGCATACTCGTGATAGGTCGCCCGCCGCTCGCTTTGCCGGTAGGGACCAAACGGGCCGCCGATGTCCGGGCCTTCGTCGTAGTCGATCCCCAGCCAGTGCAGGCCGTCGATCAGCTCCTGTTCCGCGCCCGGGACGAAGCGTTTTTGGTCCGTGTCCTCGATCCGCAAGATGAACTGGCCGCCCGAACGCCGCGCCAGCAGGAAGGGATAGAGCGCCGAGCGGGCCGAGCCCAAGTGCATGCGTCCGGTGGGAGAGGGAGCAAAACGGGTCCGAACTGGTTTGGAATCCAAAAATGCCTCCAGTGCTAGAAATCCAGGGGTTTATGCCGGATGGCGACGCTTTCGACCAGGCCGACACCGAGCATCAGCGAGATCAGGCCGCTGCCGCCGTAGCTGATGAACGGCAGGGGTACGCCGGTGACCGGGATGAGGTTGAGGTTGACGGCGATGTTCACCACGGCCTGGAAGAAGATCAGGATGGCGACGCCGTAGGCAATTAAAGCTCCGAACGGATCCCGGGCGATCCTGGCAGTCCGCAGGCAGCGATAAATGATGAAGCCGAGCAGGACGAGCACGAAAATGGCGCCGACGAAACCCAGCTCTTCGCCAATGACGGAAAAGATAAAGTCGGTGTGACGCACCTTCATGAAACGCAGCTGGGTCTGTGTGCCGTGTCCATAGCCCTTGCCGACCCAGCCGCCCGAGCCCAGGGCGATCAGGGCCTGGATGACGTTATAGGTTGCACCGTTGCGGGCGCTTTGGTCGGGATTGATGAAATTGATGATGCGCTGCTGCTGGTAACCCTGGATGAATTGGAAACCGACCACGACCACCACGATGACCGCAGCCACCATGATGAGGATGTGCTTCCAGTCCAATCCGCTGACCCAGATCATGCCGGCCCAAAGCACCATGACGACGATGACGTTGCTCAGGTTGGGCTGGATGAAGATCAGCCCGGCGATCCCGAGCGTGATCAGCAGGCTCTTTGCCAGCCAGCCCCATGACCGAATGGCGTCCTGGTTGACGGCGAAATAATTCGCCAGGGCCAGGATGACGACGATTTTCGCCAACTCGGTCGGCTGGATGGAGACCAGGCCGGTCTCGATCCAGCGGGTGGCGCCGAAGCGCGTCCCGCCGACCACCCGCAGGAGGGCCAGGGCGATGGTGATCACGATATACATCGGGACGATCGCGCCGGACCAGAATCGGTAGTCGATCGCCGATACGATCACGATCACGACCAAGCCGATCCCACCATAGATGATCTGACGGGGGACGACATTGGCCAGGTTGACATTCCCGGCAATCGCGGAGCGGATCATGGTCACGCCAAAAACGAGGGCGATGATCATCGCCCCCAGCAGCCAGAAATCGAAATGACGCCAGAAATTGCTACGAAACATTCGGGGAGATTGGTCGATTTTCCAGGTAATTAGTTAGTGGCCGCGCCGGTGCGCGGCGGCATTTCGCAGCGGGATATCGGCAACCAGCCTCTGGGCGCGCCCGTCCTGGGCCACATTGATGCTGACGGCGGTCGGATCGATCTCGATATGCCGCGAAATGGTCTCGATCAGTTCGTCCTTGAGGGCATCCAGCTCTGAGGGGGTCAGGTCAGTCCGGTCGTGGATCAACACCAACTGCAAACGCTCCTTGGCGTTGTTGGCGCTTTTCTTGGTTCCAAAAATGGAGGCCATGGTTATTTCCTCCCGAGCAGGCGCTGCAAGACGGTTGGGGAATCCATGTCCATGAAGGGAACCTCTTCACCGAGGAGCCGGCGGGCGATGTTCTGGAAAGCGATCCCGGCCTTATTCTTCGGGTCGAGCGCCAGCGGCTGGCCCTTATTGGATGCCACGATAACGTTCTCATCTTCCGGAACGATGCCGATCAGATCGATCGCCAGCAGGTCGAGGACGTCCTCGACCGAGAGCATGTCGCCGCGTTTGACCATGGCGAGGTTCAGGCGGTTGATGACCAGCGAGACCGGCCCTTTCTCTTCCGCTTCGAGCAGACCGATCACCCGGTCGGCGTCCCGGACGGCCGAAACCTCCGGGTTGGTCATGACGATGACCCGGTCGGCTGCCGCGACTGCGTTCTTGAAGCCGCGCTCGATGCCGGCCGGCGAGTCGACCAGGATCCAGTCCATCTCCGGACGCAGCTCGTCGCACAGACGGACCATGTCGCTGGGAGAAACGGCGGTCTTGTCGCGGGTCTGGGCAGCCGGGATCATGTACAGCTCGGGCAGGCGTTTATCGTGGATCATCGCCTGGCGCAGGCGGCAGCGCCCTTCGACCACATCGACCAGGTCGTAGACGATCCGGTTTTCGAGGCCCAGGACCACGTCCAAGTTGCGCAAGCCGATGTCTCCGTCGATGCAGGTGACTTTCTGGTTGCGGGATGCCAATGCCACAGCGATATTCGCCACGGAGGTCGTTTTGCCGACCCCGCCTTTTCCGGAAGTCACTGTCACTACTTTAGCTGTCATGTTACCGTCCTGTCGATTCGTGCCAGGGTTCAGCAGTCAAATGCCCATCCTGCAGACTGGCCACTTCGGGCTGGGTTTTGTTCTGCTTCTTGGGTGAAACGGCAATTTCGCCGGCTATCCGTAATTGGGTTGGGGCGAGTTCCAGGGCGCAGACAATGGCAGTCTCATCGCCCTGGGCGCCGGCGTGGACGACGCCGCGCAATCGACCCCAGACGATGATGCTCCCGCCAGCAACGATCTCTGCGCCGGAATTGACATCGCCCAAGACGACCACGTTCCCGTCGAAGACGATCCGTACGCCGGAGCGGAGTGGGCCTTTGACCCACTTGGCAGCATCCTGCGGCAGCGACTGGGAGGCCGCTTCCGCCACCTCCACCGGGCGCGGCTTGGAGATGCGCGTCGCCAGGCCGAGGTTTTGCGCCGTCCGTTCGGTGACTTCCGATTCGCTCAAAACTGCCCAGAGCGAGACGCCCCGCTCGGAGAGCTGGTCCCGCAACGCAGAAAGCTCTGCTACGCGCAACTCTTGCGGACCGACATCCAAGACCACCCGCCCCCCTTGAAAGAAAGCGGACCTCTCATCGATATTCTTGATGAAGCCGGCGACCAGCTCCGGCCACGCCGCCCCCCCCAGGCTGACCAGCAACCCGTCCCGAATGCCCTTGATCTGAATCGATAAAGAGGTTTCGCCCATATTTCCCGGAATTATACTTCGTTTGGATGCCTGCGAATACCCATCCGACGGTCCGACTGGACTGTAAACAACCTGTTATTCTGGGGAAAAGGCAAAACATGGTATCATGGTGGCGGAGGACTCATGAATCATATTCAGGACTTCGCCGCCAAAATCACCGAAAACGTCGAACGTGTCATCGTGGGAAAACACGACACCATCGAACTCCTGATGGTAGCACTCCTATGCGAAGGGCACATCCTGATCGAGGATATTCCGGGGGTCGGAAAGACCATGCTGGCACGAGCAGTTGCAGTCAGCCTGGGCGGGCAGTTCAAACGCCTGCAATGCACCCCCGACCTGCTGCCCAACGACGTCACCGGCGTATCGATCTTCAACCAGCAGAGCGGGCAATTCGAGTTCAGGCCAGGCCCGGTCTTCGTGAATATTCTCCTGGCAGACGAAATCAACCGCGCCACCCCGCGGACCCAATCCTCGCTGTTGGAAGCCATGCAGGAGCAGCAGGTCACGGTGGACGGAACGACGCATCCCCTGCCCCGTCCATTCCTGGTCATGGCAACCCAAAACCCGATCGAATACGAAGGCACGTTCCCGCTCCCCGAAGCCCAGCTGGATCGGTTTTTGATGCGCCTGTCGATTGGTTATCCGGTCTTTGCCGACGAAAAGACCCTGCTCACCCACCTCCAACACGAACACCCGATCAATTTCCTCCGCCCAGTGGTGGACGGGAATAAACTCCCCGAGTTCCAGAAACAGGTCTGGGACGTGCACCTGGACGATACCCTGCAGGATTACATCATCCGGCTGGTCACGGCCACCCGCGGACATCCCGACCTGGCCCTGGGCGCCAGCCCGCGCGCCAGCCTGGCCATCTTCAAAGCCGCCCAGGCGCTGGCTGTCCTGCGCGGCCGGGACCACGTCCTCCCGGATGATATCAAATACCTGGTCCCGGTGACCCTCACCCACCGGCTGATCGTTACTCCAGAGGCCGAGCTGCGCGGGCGAAATGCCTCCAGCGTCGTCAGTGAGCTGATCAACACCACGCCTCTGGACCTTGGTTCCATAAAATAAGCTTCCTTGCTGATCGAATCCGTCGTTTTTTTGGTATTGTTGTTCGTCATCGCCGCCTTGGTACGAGGCGGGGTTGCCCTGACGGTCCTCTACATATTCCTGGGCGCCGTCATTCTTAGCTTGGTCTGGACACGCCAATCCGTCAAACATGTTTCCTGTAAGCGCAAGTTCGAAAAACGGGTCTTCTGGGGAGAAGATATCGAGATCCGGCTGGCGATCAAAAACACCGGCTGGCTGCCGGTTCCCTGGTTGTACGTCTACGAAAGCCTGCCATCCGAGCTGACAGCCGGTACTGCCATCAAAACCCTGATCCACCTCCGGCCGAAAGACCAACTCGAGGTTCCCTATACCCTGCACGCTTATAAGCGCGGCTACTATCCGGTCGGTCCGCTGGTGCTCAAATTCGGCGACACGATCGGTCTGGCAGATTC